>NZ_JBHWZJ010000057.1:0-27024 GCF_042728415.1 Streptomyces sp. NPDC060198
GAGCCGCTCACTCTAGGGCCTGTATCGAGTTCCGTGCTGGGTTCACCGATCCAGCCCAGAACTCGATACAGGCCCTGGTGCCACGACCCACAGGTCGCCCCGTCTGCCCCCCGACGCGACGGATCGACTGATCAGAGAGTGCCGGTCGGCGATAAACGAATGATGAACGTCCGCTGACAGGGCGTTACGCGGGCATCACGGACGCGAACCTGTCCAGCAGGGCGCGTACCTCCACGGCCTCGCGGGAGCCCGAACCGTCGTAGATGCCGAGCGCCTCGCGCCAGCAGACCTGCGCCCGGCCGAACTGGCCGATCCGGACCAGGGCCTGACCGAGGACGGTGAGGACGTTGGCCTTCCGCCAGTCACCCCCGATCCCGCGCAGCGCGGTCAGCGACTGCTCGGCCCCGGCGGCGGACTCCACCGCCCGCCCGGCCGCGAGATCGACCTCCGCGAGACGGAACAGCGTCATGCCCACCCACAGCCGCTGCCGGCTCTCGCGGAAGACCACCAGGGCCTCCTGCAACCGGTCCGTCGCATCCGAGAACGACTCGCGCCGCGTGAGCGCCATGCCCAGGGCGTACCGGCCGTTGGCGCTGCGGAGCGCGTGGCCCATCCCGTCGTAGATGTCCGTGCCCCGCTGCGCCAGCTCCACCGCGCTGCCGGTACGGCCGGTCGCCAGGTGGATCCGGGACAGGTTGCACAGGGCGCTCGCCTCGCCCGGCCGGTCCCCGATCAGCCGGAACGCCTCGATGGCCTGGGAGAAGTACGTCTCGCCGTCGTCGTGACGGTTCTGGTAGAGCGCCATGATCCCGAGCGCGTTCGAGGCCCAGCAGCCCGGCAGCGGGTCGAGCGCCGGGTCGACGAGCGCCATGATCCGCGCCGCCTCCTGCTCGGCCTGGTCGAACCGGCCCGAGGCGTGGTGCACATCGGCGAGGGTGACCAGCGCCCGTACCTCCGCACGGCGGTCGCCGCAGGCCGAGGCCGCACCCAGCAGGGCCAGCGCGGTCGTCTCGTACTCCTTGGCGTTGGCACCCGACTCCCCCAGGTCCAGCGCCGCCCACAACAGGTCCACCGCGCGCCGCAGTGTGGCGGCCCCGACGGACTGGCGCGCGCAGGCGAGGATCGTGGCGGCCTCCGTGTACAGCCAGTCCCTCGCCGCGTGGCGGTCGGGGAAGGCCAACCCGGTCCGTTCGGTGGGCTCCAGATGGTCCACCAGCCGGTCGCCGGGCCGCTCCAGCGCGTACACGCCGGCAGCCGTCGCGAGATAGAAGTCGGTCAGCCGGGAGAGCGCGCGATCCGGCTCCTCGGGAGGATGCTCGTCGCGCTCGGCGCAGGCACGCGCGTAGAGCCGGACGAGATCGTGATAGCGGTAACGCCCCGGCGCCGCCGACTCCACCAGGGAGGTGTCGACGAGCGACTCCAGGATGTCCTCGGCCACGTGCGACTCCAGATCGAGGAGCGCGGCGGCGGCGGCCAGGGACACGTCCGGGCCGTCCGCCAGACCGAGCAGGCGGAACGCGCGGGCCTGGGCGGGCTCCAACTGGCCGTATCCCAGCTCGAACGTCGCCTTCACCGCGAGGTCGCCCGCGCGCAACTCGTCCAGCCGGCTCCGCTCGTCGGCGAGCTTGGCCGCCAGCACCGCCACTGTCCAGGTACGGCGCGACGCCAGCCGCGAGGCGGCGATACGGATCGCCAGCGGCAGGAATCCGCAGGCCGCCACCACGTCCAGGGCCGAGTCCCGTTCGGCGCTCACCCGCTCCTCACCGACGATCCGGGTGAAGAGCTGCAAGGACTCGGCCGGGGACATCACGTCCAGGTCCACCAGATGCGCACCGGCCAGGTCGATCATCCGCACCCGGCTCGTCACCAGAGCGGCGCATCCGGGAGTCCCGGGCAGCAACGGCCTTATCTGCGCGGCGTCGTGGGCGTTGTCCAGCAGCACGAGTACCCGGCGGCCGTCGAGAGCCGACCGGTACAGCGCTGCCCGTTCGTCCAGCGAGTCCGGAATCGCCGACTCCGGGGTGCCCAGCGCACGCAGGAACGCACCCAGCACGGTCTCGGGCTCGGCGACCCGGGCCCCCGCACCCTGGAGGTCCACGTACAGCTGGCCGTCCGGGAAGTGGCTCCGGGACCGATGGGCGACGTGCACCGCGAGCGTGGTCTTGCCCACGCCCCCGATGCCGGCCAGCGCCGACACCGCCATCACCGAACCCTCGGCCGTCGCCAGCCGGTCGCCGAGCTCGCGCACGAACGAGTCGCGGCCGGTGAAGTCCGGGACCGTGGCCGGGAGCTGGGCCGGCCGCACGACGGCCGGCGGCCCGGGCGCGACGTCGTCGGCCGGCCGGGCCAACTCCTCGTCGGCTCGCAGGATGCGCTGCTGGAGCTGGGAGAGCTCGGGACGCGGGTCGACCCCCAGCTCCTCCGCGAGGAGCCGTCGGGTGTCCGCGTACACCGCGAGCGCCTCGGACTGCCGGCCGCTGCGGTACAGCGCGAGCATCAACAACTCCCGCAGCCGTTCCCGCAGGGGCTGCGCGGCGGTGAGCGCGGTCAGTTCGGAGACCGCCTCCGCGTGGTGGCCCAGCTCCAGATCCAGGTCGAGCCGTGTCTCGGTCAACTGGCGGCGCCACTCCTCCAGCCGGGTGCGCTGATTCTCCGCGTACGGGCCGGGCACCGAAGCCAGCGTCTCGCCGTCCCAGAACGCCAGGGCCTCCGCAACCAGGTCCCGGGCCCGCGCCCGGTCGCCGGACGCCCGCGCCTTCTCCGCCGCGCTCACCGACTCCTGCGCGAGACGCACGTCGAGGGAGCCTTCACGGAGCCGGATCGCGTACCCGCCCGACTCGCTGACCAGCACGTCCTGACCGAGCGCCTTGCGGAGCCGGGAAGCGTACGTACGGATCGCCGCCAGCGCCTTCGGCGGCGACTCCTCGCCCCAGATGGCGTCGATCAACTCCGCGGCGGTCGCGGTGCGCCCGTCCCGGAGGAGCAGCGCCGCCAGCAGCGCCCGCTGCTGCGGGGAACCGGAGGCCAGCGGATCATCGCCGAGCCGGACGCGCACGGGGCCCAGGACGGAGAAGTGCAAATCGGACCGGGGGGGTTGGGGCCGGTCCTGGACTTGGTGCTGCCCCTGGTCGTGGGCCCGGACACGGCTCTGGGGCTGGTCCTGGACGTGGTTCTGCGTGGGATGCGGCCCGGTCCCGGACACCGGCCCTTGCATGGCGCGCTGCTCCGGAACGCGCACGCCTGGCCCGTTGTCGCGGTCCATTGATGCCCCCTGTCCTGCTCTTCGCTCCGCCCGGTCGTGCTGTGGTCGCCGGTACCGGGACGGGACGCGGGGGAGCACCCGGGTGTGACGTGAGGGCGCATCCGGATCGCTCCGTACCGTGGATACCGCTGTCGACAGTCTGCCTTGTCGCGGGCTGCCCCGTCAGCACTGCGTGACGCTCTGCACAAGGCTTCGACAACGATTCCGGAACCTTGCCCAGTGGAGCGGGCGTTGACTCCGTCTTCGGGGCGGGTTCGGGCGGGTTCGGGGCTGCTTCCCGGGCTGCGCCCCGGCGGAGTCCCGATGCGGCGGCCCCGGTGCGGACAGGCGTGGTGCTGGCCCGCACCGGGGCTACCCCGGCAGAGGGAGGGGTCAGATCCGGACGATCGGCTGCTGCAGCTCCGTCACCCACTTCTCGTGGTCCTCGGGGCACTCCAGGCTGACCTCACGGGTGTAACCGACCGCCCCGTAACCGCTGGTGTCCAGCCAGCGCGCGAGGACCTGTTCCGTGGAGAGAACGGAGTCCATCGGGCCCCGGTGCACGATGGTGGCCGCCTCGAACGAGGGCAGTTCCACCACGCGCACCCCGGTGTCGCCGACCGGCCCGACCGGCGCGGATACCGTCACGCCGGCGTGCACGAGTACCGCGCCGGGCGCGGTGTTCCCGATGGCGGCCCCGCTTGTGTTTTCGCTGGTCTCCTCCCCGCCCGGGGTGTCCTCGTACCGGGCGATACCGGGACCGGTGGGCGTGACGCCCGCCTCGGCCAGCAACGGGAACAGCCGCTCGTACAGGGGGGCGATCACCGGGGTGATGTCCTGCGGCCGGAATCCGGCCGCCGTACCGGTCAACTCGGCGACCCGCACCGCCGGAACCCGCTTGACGACGATGTCGTCGGTGTCCATGCGTCCCTCACTCTCGATCGTCCGGAGTCGCGCCTCCACCTGGTTCAGCCGTGCCGCCGCCGCTGCCATGGCCGCTTCCAGCTCCGCCTGTCTCAGCCGCAACATCCCGCGCAGTTCCTGTGCGGTGATCTCGTCGTCGAGGATGCTCCCGACCTCTTGGAGCGTGAAGCCGAGCTCCTTGAGGGCGATGACGCGGTTGAGGCGGGCCAGTTGGGCGGCGCCGTAGAAGCGGTAGCCGGTGGCCGGGTCGGTACGGTCCGGACGCAGCAGCCCGATCGCGTCGTAGTGACGCAACATGCGGGGCGACACCCGTCCGTACCGGGCGAAATCTCCGATGGTGAACATGATGTCTCCGAGTGCACGGCTTCACACGGGGTGAAGGTCAAGGCAGGCGCGGAACCCGAGTGCCGCAGGTGGCGGCGTGAGGTGCGGAGTGGGGTGCGGAGTGAGGTGCCCGAAATAGGGCAGACCGGAAATGCGGGGCGCTGGACCCGCTGAATCGGGGCGCGGAGAATGGAGCGCGGGACGGCCGCGCGGGAAATGCGGCGAGGGGAGTCGGTCGGTTGCGGGGAATGCCGCGCGGGCAAAGGCAGGAGCCCCGCCGCTTGCCGAAGCAAGGGGCGGGGCTCCTTGGGTACTGCTTGCCGGCCGCGATCGACCGACCCGGGCAACTAGGCCGGGGTGACGTTCTCAGCCTGCGGGCCCTTCGGACCCTGAGTGACGTCGAAGTTCACGACCTGGTTCTCCTCGAGGGAGCGGAACCCGGACGCGTTGATCGCGGAGTAGTGAACGAAGACATCCGGGCCGCCGCCGTCCTGGGCGATGAAGCCGAAGCCCTTTTCAGCGTTGAACCACTTGACGGTTCCGGTAGCCATAAAGCCCTCCTTGGGCCAAAGGGTTGCCCTGCTCCAGAACCTGCAAAGAAGTCTGAAAACTACAAAAGCCTGCGGGTTACATGCTCCGCAGGCTTTGTACTGCAAGGGAAACCAAACTGCAACTTGCGGGCGAGCCTAGCACGCAGTCTCTGGGGAGCGGTAGAGGGAAAGATCACTTCACTCGAATGTTTGATTGGGCGATCCGATAGGTGACCGGCGGGTGTGCAGGCGGGTCAGGAGGTGGGTGTGGAAGTGGGCGCGGAGGGGGTCCGGTACGACCTGCGCCGAGGGGTCACGGAGGAGATCCGGAGAGGGCGCGCAGGGGCGTCGGGGAGGGGCGCGAGGGGGCGCGTAAGGGAGTCGGGGAGGGGCGCGAGGGGGCGCCGAGGAGGGGTGCGGGGATCGGGTGCGGCCGAGGAGTGAGGGCGAGGTCGAGGGGTGCGGCTGCGGGGTGAGGTCCGGGGCGGGAGGAAGGGGGCCGTGGGAAGGCCGGGGCGGGGTGTCGTGGGAGCGTGCCGATCGCTCGCGCGGGGCCGGGCCCCAAGGCTGCCCGGAGGCGGAGGCGGAGGCGGGGGCGGGGGCGGGGGCGGGGGAAGCGGGCGAGAGGGAAGCGTGCGAGAGGGAAGAACGAGGGGGAGAACCGGGGGGAAACCGAGAGGGAAGAAGGGGGCGAAGCGGGGTGCGGGCCTGGCGGAGGAGTGGGCTCGACCCGAGGGGTGTCGCCCCGGTGGTGTTGTCGTCCGGCCGCAGGTCTAGCCTCGCGATGTGGACAATTCAACCGTCTCTCCCGTCGAAGGCGGCCATCGCCGCAGCCGGCCCCGCGTCGGCCACATCCAGTTCCTGAACTGCCTTCCCCTCTACTGGGGGCTGGCACGGACAGGGACCCTGCTCGATCTGGAGCTCTCGAAGGACACCCCGGAGAAGCTCAGCGAGCAGCTGGTCAAGGGCGACCTGGACATCGGCCCCATCACCCTGGTGGAGTTCCTGCGCAACGCCGACGACCTGGTCGCGTTCCCCGACATCGCCGTCGGCTGCGACGGCCCCGTCATGTCGTGCGTGATCGTGTCGCAGGTGCCCCTGGAGCAGCTCGACCGGGCGCGGGTGGCGCTCGGATCGACCTCCCGTACCTCCGTCCGGCTGGCCCAGCTGCTGCTCGCCGAGCGCTACGGAGTGCGGCCCGACTACTACACCTGCCCGCCCGACCTCGCCGCGATGATGCAGGAGGCGGACGCCGCCGTGCTCATCGGCGACGCCGCGCTGCGCGCCAACCTGCACGACGCCCCGCGCCTCGGGCTCCAGGTCCATGACCTGGGCGAGATGTGGAAAGAGTGGACGGGGCTGCCGTTCGTCTTCGCCGTCTGGGCCGCCCGCAAGGACTACCTGGCCGCCGAACCGGACTACGTCGACAAGGTGCACCAGGCCTTCCTGGCCTCGCGGGACGTATCCCTCGAAGAGGTCACCAAGGTCGCCGAGCAGGCCGCGCGCTGGGAAGCCTTCGACGCGCAGGTGCTGGAGAAGTACTTCACCACTCTCGACTTCCGCTTCGGCCCCGATCAGCTCGCGGGCGTCAAGGAATTCGCCCGGCGTACCGGTGGTGCCACCGGCTACCCCGACGACGTACACGTCGAACTCCTCGGCAGCTGACCCGATACGGCCGGCAGGCCTGTTCGCCCGCCCTGGCCGCCTGGCAGCCTGCTCTGTGCGCCCGGCCCCCCGGCCCCCCTCACGGCGAGGCCAGGCGGTGTGACGGGCGGAGCGCAGGGCGGTGTGACGGGCGGCGTGACGGGCGGACCGGTGGGCGGCGGACCGGTGGATGGCGTCCGAGGGGTACGCGTGACCGGGCGGGCCGGCGCCCGGCCCGGCCACCTCGTACGACGGGTGGTTCCGGGGCCCGGACGGCGCGCGTCTTCGGATGCCGTACGCGCCCCCGCCCGTACGCGCCCCCGCCCGTACGGGCTCCGGCGAGCAGCCCGGCCTGTACGTGCCCGACCTGCACGCACGTCTGTCCTGATGGCCGGTGTGCGGAGTCCGGGCCCTCGTCCGGGGGTGTGCACGCGCTGCCCTGTGGTGCCGGAACGCTCTCCCGGGGCGGGCGCAGTGCGCGAGGTGCTCGGCCACCCGGAACACGCGTACCCCGCACCCGGCACCCGGTACCCGCACCCCGGACGATCCGAGGCCGGACGTGGATAGCCGTGCGGACCCGAGGTCGACGTGGTCGGTCGCGCGGTCGCGCCCGGGGGGTGTCCCCCGGTGCGCCGGGCCGGCGGGCGGTACCCGGTGGTCACGGACACCCGCGCGGCCGGGTCCTCATGGCGCCCATGAACCGGCGATCCGTTCCTCCCCCTTCGCGTTCTTCGCGTTCTCCTTGCCTCTTCCTCTCGCTTCCCGCCTTTCGCGCCCTTTGGTGGTTTTCCTCCGGGAAGTCCGTCACTCGGAGGTCGTTCTTCGGCCTGGCGTGAGAGTTGGGCCGGGTGAAAGCGGATCATGGTGGTGCGAGGGCGCGACGGTGCCAGGGCGTGACGGCGCGTAAGGAATCTTGGGCCTCCCGTGCGGTCGCTTCTCCCGAGTCCCGATGGCAATGGCCGGGCGACTGAGTCTTTTGGTGTGCGCACCACCGAAGAACCTTTCCTTCTCGCCGGTGTTCTCTGCCGGACACCCCCGATTCCTCTTCCCTTAATTCCCCGGCCGATCTCCCAGTCGATCTCCGGTCGCACGTCCTCGCGCACCCCGTTTCCCGCCCTTTCCTTTCCGCTCGTTCCATCTCCGCCGGTTGGCGACTCTGTGGTTCTCCCCGTCTCGTCCAGCGTGGTGCTCATGGGGCTTTCCCCGATGTCGGAGGCCGGAGGCTCCGGAGAGGAAGGCGTCGGGCGGCCGGCGGAGGCGCGATAAATTCGGAATGTCTCATTCCGCTCACCGTCGTCGCCCGCGGCGCGGCGTCCTTTCTGTCGGAGGGGAATCGGTCGACCGTTTCCTGTGACCGCGTGACGGGCAGCCCTTACGCTTCGATCGAGGTCGAGTCGCTTCACAGGGGGAGTCGTCATGCAGCCGCTGGAAGCTGGCGAACCGCGCACCATCGGCGCCTACCGGTTGCTCGGCAGACTCGGCGCGGGCGGCATGGGGCGGGTCTATCTGGGGCGTAGCGCGGGTGGTCGCACGGTCGCGGTGAAGGTGGTGCACCCGCACTTCGCCCTCGATGAGCAGTTCCGGGCCCGGTTCCGGCGTGAGGTGGACTCCGCCCGGCGGGTGGGGGCCCGTTGGACCGCTCCGGTCCTGGACGCCGACCCCGACGCGCCGGTGCCGTGGGTGGCGACCGGATACGTGGCGGGGCCGTCCCTCGCCCAAGCGGTGGCCCGCCATGGCGCACTGCCCGAGCGTGCGGTGCGGACGCTGGGAGGCGGTCTCGCGGAGGCGTTGGGTGCCGTGCACGAGCAGGGCATCATCCACCGTGACGTGAAGCCTTCCAACGTCCTCCTCTCGCTCGACGGGCCGAGGCTCATCGACTTCGGTATCGCCCGGGCCGTCGGTGCCACCGTCTCGCTCACCTCCACCGGGGTCTCCGTGGGGTCGCCGGGCTACATGGCGCCCGAACAGATCCGGGGCGCCGACATCTCCGGGGCGGCCGACGTGTTCTCGCTCGGCGCGGTCCTCGCGTACGCAGCCACCGGCTCCGCGCCCTTTCCCGGCGATTCCTCCGCGGTGCTCCTGTACAAGGTGGTCCACGAGGAGCCCGAACTCGGCGGTCTCAGGGGCGAACTGAGGGATCTCATCGCCGCGTGCCTGGCGAAGGACCCGGCTGCCCGCCCCTCCCCGCCCGACATCGCCGGCGCTCTCGCCCCCGCCGGTGCGGGCGCGTTGGTGTCGGCGGGCTGGCTTCCTGCCGCGCTGGTGCACGAGGTGAGCAGGGACGCCGTGGCGCTGCTCGACCTCGAACCCCAGGAGGGCCCGGTGCTGTCGGGCCCCGTCCCCTTCAGCAGCGCCTCGCTCGACGCCCGCCCGTCCGATGCCCGCCCAGCCGATGCGCGGGGGGCTGAGGACCGTACGGCGGCGCCCGACGACGGCACCGGCGGCGAGAACGCGGGGTCCCGGTCCGCCGGAGCCCCGTACTCCGGCGCCGCTCTCGGTGTCTTCGGCCCGCCGATTCCGCTGCCCGCCGTCGACGGGGCGGACAGCGCCACGGGCCCGCAGGCCACTCACCATCCGGCGAACGATCCACGTCTCTCCCCGTCGGACTCGCCGTTCTCCCCGCCCGGGCGTCGGCTCTCCGTCGCGGTGAGCGCCGACAGGCTGCCGGAGACCCGGCCCGGGGCCCGTCCCGGCCGGAGGGTCAGCTGCACCCTCGCGCTGGCCGTCGCCGGTGCGCTGGCCGTGGTGGCCCTGACGTCGGGCATGCTCGGCGACCTGCTGCCCTGGGGCGGTGACACTCGCAAGCACTCCGACACGGCCGCCTCCCCGCCCTCCGGCTCCCCGGACCCGGGGTCCTCCTCCGCTCCTTCCACCCCGTCCGAGGGCTCCTCCGCCGGCTCCGGCTCCGGTACGCCGTCGGGCGACACCACATCCGCGCCCGCCCCCGGTGACGGAGACCCCGGGGACGACGGAGGGAGCGGTGGCGGGACCGACGACAAGATCACCGCCCTGCCCGCGTCGTTCGTGGGTACCTGGTCCGGCCCGACCGTCGAACGCTCCGGTGTCTCCCACGGCACCCTCACCGCCGTCTTCACCGAGGGGAAGACAGGGCAGGACGTCGTGCGGATGACCCAGTCGATCAGCTACCTCGGTTCGCAGATCTCCTGCTCCAGCATCGGCACGCTCTCCTCCGGCACCGAGAAGGTGCTGAAGATCCATGAGCGGTCGGTCGCCGACAGCTCCGCCAGCCTCTTCTGCACGGGGGCCGAGGCGGAGCTGACCTTCACCCTCAATGGCAACGGAACCCTCGCCTACCGGTCGTACGAAGAAGCCGCCGGACTTCCCACCGGCACGCTGACCCGGTCCGGCCGCTGAACACGGCGAGGGCTGGCGTAGGCTGATTCGGTCCGTGGATCCGTCGAAACACCGCCGAAAGGTGACAGCCCGGTGACCGAGAAGGCCGACCTTCAGCCCATCCTCGACCGCGCCGCCGAAGGCGGGCGGATCTCTGCGGAGGAGGCGCTCGACCTGTACCGGTCGGCACCGCTGCACGCGCTCGGAGCAGCGGCCGACGCCGTACGCCGTCGCCGCTACGCGGGTACGGAGCACATCGCGACGTACATCATCGAGCGCAACATCAACTACACCAACGTGTGCGTCACGGCGTGCAAGTTCTGCGCCTTCTACGCCGCGCCGAAGGACACCGCCAAGGGCTGGTCCCGCGACCTCGACGACATCCTGCGCCGCTGCGCGGAGACCGTCGAGCTGGGCGGCACCCAGATCATGTTCCAGGGCGGACACCACCCCGATTACGGCGTGGAGTACTACGAGGAGCACTTCTCCGCCATCAAGAAGGCGTTCCCGCAGCTGGTGATCCACTCTCTGGGTGCTTCCGAGATCGAGCACATGGCCCGTATCTCCAAGGTGTCCGCGGAAGAGGCGATCCAGCGCATCCACGCCGCCGGTCTCGACTCCTTCGCCGGTGCCGGTGCCGAACTCCTGCCGGCCCGCCCGCGCAAGGCCATCGCTCCGCTGAAGGAGTCCGGTGAGCGCTGGTTGGAGATCATGGAGATCGCGCACAACCTCGGTGTCGAGTCCACCTCCACCATGCTGATGGGCACCGGCGAGACCAACGCCGAGCGTATCGAGCACCTCCGCATGATCCGAGACGTGCAGGACCGTACGGGAGGCTTCCGCGCCTTCATCCCGTACACCTACCAGCCGGAGAACAACCACTTGAAGGGCCGCACGCACGCGACGCTCTTCGAGTACCTCCGCATGATCGCCATCGCGCGCCTCTTCCTGGACAACGTCGCGCACATCCAGGGCTCCTGGCTGACCACCGGCAAGGAGGTCGGCCAGCTTTCGCTGCACTACGGCGCTGACGACCTCGGCTCGATCATGCTGGAGGAGAACGTCGTCTCCTCCGCGGGCGCCAAGCACCGCTCCAACCGCCTGGAGATCATCGACTTGATCCGCAAGGCGGGTCGGGTGCCCGCACAGCGCGCCACGACCTACGAGCACCTGGTCGTCCACGAGGACCCGGCGCTGGACCCGGTCGACGACCGTGTCGTCTCGCACATCTCCTCCACCGCCATCGAAGGCGGCACCGCTCACCCCGAGCTGAAGCTCCTCAACGCCAACTGACGGCGCCGACGTCCTTGGCGTCGCCGTGTTCCCCGGCATCCCGTCCTCCTTCCGTCTCTTCCCGCCCGGTCCCGGGCCAGGTGTCTCCTCGTGCTGACGATCCACGCCGCCGATCTGCTGCTGCCCGGCCCCGGGCGGCGGCCGGTTCCCGGTGGCGCGGTTCTCGTCAGGGACGGATGGGTCATCGCCGTCGGCCCCTACGAGGAACTTGCCGCAGGGAATCCGACGGCCCGGGTGCGCCGCTGGCCCGGTCTGTTGACGCCCGGGCTCGTCCAGCCGCACGGCTCGGCACTGCTGGAGCGGGCCTACCACCCCGACCCCCGGGAATCGGACGCCCTCGGCACCGAACCACTGATCGGCGCCGCGCTGGACGGCGTGGACATGGGCGACAGCCGGTGGGGCGCGAGTGCGCGACGCGGGGTGCAGCGAATGCTCGCCCACGGCACCGTCGCCGTGGTGGGACCCTTCGGACGACCCGCGGTGGCGGACGCGGTGCAACGGTCGGGGATGCGGATCCTGGCCCGGACCTCGGCCGGGGAGACCGGTGCACGGGCCTCGCTGGACCCCCTAGCCCGGCGTCCTGCGGCAGCCGAGACGTTCGCCGCCCCGGCGCTCGACACCGAGGACCGGGCGGCGGACTTCGCCGTGTTCGACGCCCCCGACGCGGAGACTCTCCTCGCGGTGGGCGCGGCCTGCTGCGTCGTCACCGTCCTCGGGGGACGGATGGTCCACCGGCGACGTTGAGGCGGGGCCGAGACGACGGGGCCGAGGTGGAGCTGAGGCCGGGCGCCCCGGCCCCGGTCTCCTCTAGCGTCACATCCCCTCCATCGGGTGCTGGACCGCGTACCGCACCCAAAAGGTCAGCCGGCCGTCCTGCGCGATCTGGCGCAGCTTCTCGGCCGTGACGGGCGAGGACTTCCCGTGCTCGTCGTCCGGTGCCACGGAGAGGTCGACCAGGTTGTCCTGGTAGGTGAAGCTGATCCGCACGCCCGTGGTGTCCTCGGAGTTGACCGGGGCGGTCCTCGCGGTGCCCCATATGCCGCCTCGCATCAGGAACGTGTAGCAGGTGATGTGCTTCGCGGGAACGTCCTCGCACTTCTGTTCACCGGCCTTCTCCCCGTCCACGGGGCGGACCGAGAAGGTGAGAGGGAAGGCGAACCCCTCCTCCGTCGTGAGCTGGTACTGGCTGACGCGCAGGTCGACCGGGTGCACCTCGCCGACTGCGTAGAGCATGTCGTCGAGGTCCTTGGTGGCCCCCTGCTGGAACTCCACTTGAATCTTGCGTTCGGCGGCGGGCAGATCCGCCATGGAGAACTCGCCGGGCGAGGGCTCCACGTGCACCGGCTCGCGGAGCCGGCCGTCGACGTGCTCGGCGTCCGCAAGGATGTCCGGATCGACGGTGAAGGGAAGCTCGGAGTCCGAGCCCGTGACGGCGGGCGTGGCTCCGCCGTCCGGCCAGGGGGACGTCGAGGCGAGGATGCCGAGGGCCATCACCGCCGTCACCCCCGCGCCCAGGGCCACCTGGCGGCGGGCACGGCGTCTGCGGCCCTGGACGACGGCACCGGCGACCAGGTCGCCCGGCAGCGGCGCCCGGCCCGTGGCCTCCTCCATGACGGACCTCAGCAGATCGGTCATCTCCCGCTCGACATCCGTGGGATCGGTAAGCATGGTCTTCCACCTCTCTTTTCAGGCCTGGACGGTGTAGGTGCGGGCGTCGCCGAGCTGCTCGCGCAACCGGGCGAGGGAACGGGAGCACTGGCTTTTCACGGTGGACTCGCTGCACCGCATCAGGGAGGCGACGGTCCCGACGCTCAGGTCCTCCCAGTAGCGCAGGACGACCATCGCCCGCGCACGGGGCGGTAGTTCGGCCAGTGCGGACAGGAGGGTGACCGTCAGGTCGGGGCTGATGTCGGCGGCGGGCGGATCCATCGGGGTGTGCGCGAGGAGGTCACGGATGCGCCGTCTTCGCTCGGCGAGATAGGTGCGCGTCAACACCGTGCGGGCGTAGGCGTGCGGCGAGTCGGCCGCACCCACCCGGCGCCAGTGCTGGAAGAGCTTGGCCAGCGTCGTCTGCGTGAGGTCCCGTGCGGTCTCCGCGTTTCCGCAGAGGAGATAAGCGGTCCTGTACAGCCGGCGCTGGTTCGCGCGGGCGAACTCCTCGAAGCTCTTGGCACTCATGGGGCCGCTCGACTCCCGGCCCGGTCCTGTGTCCATCTGTCCCCCCGTCCTGCTTCCGGGACGGCCTGTCCGTCCAGTCCGTCCTTTCTCCCTTCTCTGAGCACCCCCGTCACAGAAAGGTTGAGAGGGAATGGGAAGTCGTCGCGGGCTCCTCGTACCGGCCCGGCGCGCCACCCCGGGTGGCCCCCGCGAATCCTGTCGGTACGGGCTGCTTGAATGGGAGGGTGACCCGAGCATCCCTGGAAAAGCAGCCGCACGAAGTCGCTTCGATGTTCGACGACGTGGCGCGAAGGTACGACCTGACCAACGACGTGCTCTCGCTCGGACAGGCCCGGCTCTGGCGCAAGGAGGTCGCCAAGGCGGTCGACGCGCGCCCGGGGCAGAAGATCCTGGACCTGGCCGCCGGTACGGCCACCTCTTCGCAGCCCTTCGCGCAGGCCGGCGCCTACGTCGTGCCCTGCGACTTCTCGATCGGCATGCTGAAGGTGGGCAAGGAGCGGCACCCCTGGATGCCGTTCACGGCGGGCGACGGGACGAAGCTCCCCTTCAAGGACGAGACCTTCGACGCGGTCACCATCTCCTTCGGGCTCCGCAACATCCAGGACACCGATGCCGCGCTGAGTGAGTTGTACCGGGTCACCAAGCCCGGCGGCCGGGTCGTGATCTGCGAGTTCTCGCAGCCCACCTGGACGCCGTTCCGCACGGTGTACCTGGAATACCTGATGAAGGCGCTGCCGCCCCTCGCCATCGCGGTGAGCAGCAACCCGGACGCCTACGTCTACCTCGCCGAGTCCATCCGCGCCTGGCCGGACCAGGCCGGACTCGCGACCCTGCTCCAGAAGGCCGGCTGGTCGGGCGTCGCCTGGCGCAACCTCACCGGCGGTGTGGTCGCGCTGCACCGGGGCGTGCGCGCCTGACCGCCGGATCCGCAGCCGCGCACGTCCGCCCCCGCAATCCGGTCCCGGTCGGGGGCAGAGGTGCCTGCCGTCAGCCCAGCTCCAGTCGGTAGCAGAGCGCGGTGCGCGGGATTCCGGTGGTGATCTCGTACGACTCGGCGAGGCGCATCCCCAGCCGCTCGGCCACCGCGGCCGACCGCCGGTTGCGCGAGTCGATCATCGCCACGACCTCGCCGACGCCCGCGGCCCGTACCCGTTCCAGAGTGGTGCGGGCGGCGACGGTGGCGTACCCGTGACCCCAGGCGGCGCGCCCCAGCCGCCAGCCGATCTCGATCTCTCCGACCGGCCCGAACGTGGCGTGCGGCCATGGCTGCGCGCCCGTGAAGCCCAGCACCGCGCCCGCCTCGTCGGTCAGCGTCCAGAGGCAGAAGCCGAGTTCGGCGTCGTGCCGGCGCTGGCGCGCGGTCAACTCCTCGTACACCGAGAACTCCGCGCTCCGGCCGCCGAAGAACTCCATCACCTCAGGGTCGTCGAACGTCCGGTACCAGCCCAGGGCGTCCTCGTCGGTGGGAACCCGCAGACGTACCGTCGGGTGGGGGGAAGGCGCGATCGTCATCGGGGAGCCCTTCGGTAAGTTGATCTGCAGGTCCCCATAGACTGCATGGGACCGGTGCCCCGCGGCACGCGTTTTCGAGTCTTCGGGAGATCCGACCGTGACCGAGCCCCTCTCCGAACACAGCGCGGACGTGATCGTCGTCGGAGCAGGCCCAGCCGGCTCCACGACCGCGTACTACCTCGCCAAGGCCGGGCTCGACGTCCTGCTGCTGGAGAAGACGGCGTTCCCCCGGGAGAAGGTCTGCGGCGACGGTCTCACCCCCCGCGCGACCAAGCAGCTGGTCTCCATGGGCATCGACATCTCCGAAGAGGCCGGCTGGTCCCGGAACAAGGGCCTCCGCATCATCGGCGGCGGCGTCCGCCTCCAGCTCGACTGGCCCGACCTCGCCTCGTACCCGGACTACGGCCTCGTCCGCAAGCGCGACGACTTCGACGAGCAGCTCGCCCGGCAGGCCCAGAAGGCGGGCGCGCGGCTGTACGAGCGCGCCAACGTCGGCGCCCCGATCATCGACGAGCGCACCGGCCGCATCACCGGCGTCAACGCCAAGCTCGGCGAGGAGAAGACCCCGGTCACCTTCCACGCCCCGCTCGTCGTCGCCGCCGACGGCAACTCCACCCGGCTCTCCCTCGCCATGGGCCTGCACCGCCGTGAGGACCGCCCGATGGGCGTCGCGGTCCGTACGTACTTCACCTCGCCCCGCCACGACGACGACTACCTGGAGTCCTGGCTCGAACTCTGGGACCGGCGCGGCCCGCAGGACCGCCTGCTGCCCGGGTACGGCTGGATCTTCGGCATGGGCGACGGTACGTCCAACGTCGGCCTCGGCATCCTCAACTCCTCCTCCGCCTTCCGTGAGCTGGACTGGCGCGAGGTCCTCAAGGCCTGGTGCGCCTCGATGCCGGCGGACTGGGGCTACACCCCGGAGAACATGACGACGCCCATCCGCGGCGCCGCCCTCCCCATGGCCTTCAACCGCCAGCCGCACTACACCAAGGGCCTGCTGCTCGTCGGTGACGCGGGCGGCCTCGTCAACCCGTTCAACGGCGAGGGCATCGCCTACGCGATGGAGTCCGGCCAGATCGCCGCCGACGTCATCGTGCAGGCCACCGCCCGCGCGACCCCGGCCCAGCGCGAACTGGCCCTGCACAACTACCCGAAGATCCTCAAGGACACCTACGGCGGCTACTACACGCTCGGCCGCGCGTTCGTGAAGATCATCGGCAACCCGAAGATCATGAAGATCGCCACGCAGCGCGGCCTCACCCACCCGCTGCTGATGAAGTTCACCCTGAAGATGCTGGCCAACCTCACCGACCCGACCGGCGGCGACGCGATGGACCGCATCATCAACGGGCTGTCCAAGGTGGCCCCGAAGGCCTGAAGCGGGGGACCGGGCGCGGATGCGTGCCCGGTCCTGTACCCCCAGTTCGGTGCCTCCGGTCCTGTGCCTCCGGTGCTGCGCCTCCAGCGCTGCGCGACCGGACGTCGCCGAAGGTCCGGATTCGCCGCCGCCTCCGGCGTGCCGCGATGAGTTTTCGCCGGGCCGGCTGTCTTCCTTGCGTACACAACGAGTGGGACGACGGAAGACCAGGGAGCGAGCCCGTGCGCATCGTCATCAGTGAGTTCATGAGCCTCGACGGCGTCGTGCAGGCACCGGGCGGCCCGGAGGAGGACAGGGACGGCGGGTTCGCGCACGGAGGCTGGTCGCACCCGTTCTTCGACCCGGAGGTCGTGGGCGGGACCTTCGACGAGGTACTCGCCAAGGCGGAGGCGCTGCTGTTCGGGCGCCGTACCTGGCAGACGATGGCCGGGGCGTGGCCGGACCGGGCGGGGGACCCGTTCGCCGACCGGATGAACGCCATCCCGAAGTACGTCGTCTCGAAGACGCTGGCCGACCAGGACCTGTCGTGGGCCAACACCACGCTGATTCCCGGCGGTGAGGCCGTCGACCGCATCCGCGCCCTGCGCGGGACCGAGGGCGGCGACCTGGCGGTCATGGGCAGCCCCACCCTTGCGCGGACCCTCCTGAGGGAGGGCCTGGCCGACGAGTTGCGGTTGATGGTGATGCCGGTACTGCTCGGTGGCGGTAAGACGGTCTTCCCGGCGGACGGTGGCCTGCGCACCCTGGAGTTGGTGTCGACGGTCACCAGCGCGGCCGGGGTGAACGTGTGCACCTACCGACCGGTTGATGCGAAAGCCTGATCGACTCTGGGGTGTCCGGGCGAACCTCTGGACGAACGCGGCACCCTCGGCCGGGTAATGCCTTGCGCGCTCTCCGAACCCCGAACACCATCGGGTCCATGAGAGCAGACGTGCGGTACGACGACGATGCCCTGGTGCTCACGAGCGATGTGACGGAGGTCGGCCTCTACCACCTGCCCCGCGCCGGAGAACCGACGGACGAGAGCCGCCGCCGGGCCCTCACCCTCGCGGAGGCGCTGCATGCGCGCATCCGGCCGGTCGGCACGGCGGAGCAGGTGCTCCGCGACTGGGCGGTCAGCGGCCCGAAGAGCGGCGCGGCCCGGTGGAAGGACCCGACGACCTCCGTGCCCAAGCGCGTACGGGCCGGTGCGATAGTCATCCGCGACGGACAGATCCTGCTCATCCAGCAGTCCGACCGCCGTGACACCTGGTACGAGATCCCCGGCGGCGGCGTGGAGGCGGGGGAGACCCTGCACGAGGCGGTGCTGCGGGAGTTGCGGGAGGAGACCGCGCTCGCCGGGAGCGTCGACCGGGAGGTGGCCCGGGTGTGGAAGGAGGAGACCCGGCAGCACTACTTCCTCGTACACGCCGAGGGCGAGACCGGCGCCGAGGACCAACTCGACAACTACGGGGGCCGACCCGTGTGGATGCCGGTGGCCGGACTGCCCGGGACGGCGCTCTGGCCGAGGCGTCTGAGTTGGCGCATCGCCCACTGGCAGCATGTCGGGTGGCCCGCATCGCCGATCGAACTCGCCGACAGCGTCAAGGACTTGGGGAAGCCCTGCACGTGGTAGGCGCGGCGTGCCGAGGCTCGGTGGCGGGTCCGGAGCCCGGGGAGCCTCCGGGGACGCCGTGCGCGCCGCACCCCGCGTGCGACAGCAGTACGTACGTCAGGGGGCGCACGTTCCACTCCAGGTGGCGGCCCTTGCGGAGCCGGAGCACGAACCCGCAGGGCTCGCCCCGGTACAGCGTGCCGAGGACGGGAATCCAGCTGCCGTGATCCGCCCGGCGGCGGGCCTTCACGGCTTCGTGCGGAGGCAGGCCGAGGACGTGGCTCGCGCGGAGTTGGCTGCGGATGACTCGGACGGCGTCGTGCGGGGTGGGCAGGACGCGGAGGTCCAGGGGTCCGGGAACGAAGCCGTTCGCGGGCCCGTAGCGGAGCACCTCGAACCGTAAGCCGCTCCGCCGTCGAGCCTCGGCGGGCTCGGGTGTCGTCCGGAGCGAGTTGCGCATGGTGGACCGTCCGATCGCAGCGTCGGGGCAGGAGTGCCCATGCGCCCGCATGGCTGCGGGCAGGGCGCGTCACGTCGGTTCGGGGGGCGGTCGCGCGGTGCGGGGCGACGGCCTTGACGACGTAGGGTGACGCACGTGTGACTCCGGGGTGTGGTGCAGTAGTCGAGGTCGCGGCGAAGCAATCGCCCACCGCTTGCCCGGCCCGCCCGGCCTGTCCTGGGGATATCCCCACCCCGCTCACTGGCCCCAGCGGCACCGCCGATCGGCGTGCCAACCGGATGGTCCCGGGGCGGGCGCGCTCGGAGGATGGAACGTGACCGATCGGCTTCGATCGTGCTCCGTTTCCAGGCACCGAGGACCACCCATGTCACGCATGCTCCCGCTCTCCCGACGTACCCGCCGTGCGCTGTCCGCAGTCGCTCTGCTGGCGGTCACCGGCGGGATCGTCACGGCCTGCGGAGAGGAGGATTCCGCCGCCACGAAGGCGGCTCCGCCGAAATCCTCGGCGTCGGCATCGACTCCGGCGGGGGCGTCGAAGCTGCACATGGTCGACAGCGATGGTCACCAGGTCGCTTTCCACGTCACCACGGGCCACGGCCCCACCATCGTCCTGGACGCGGGCGGCGGGGAGGACTCCTCGTACTGGAACGACATCGTCCCCCGGCTCCACGCGGACACCGGTGCGACGGTCATCACGTACGACCGGGCCGGCCTCGGTCGGAGCGAGGCGGTGCCCGGGGGCTGGGACGTGGAGGCCGCCGTCGGCGACCTCAAGACGGGGCTCACCGCGCTGGGTGTCACCAAGGACGTGATCCTGGTGTCCCACTCCCAGGCCGGCGAGGTCGCGACCTACTTCGCCAAGGAGAACCCGAAGGAGGTCTCCGCCTCCGTGCTCGTGGACGCCAATCTGCCGCCGTTCTTCACGGACCAGGAGATCGCCCGGCTGGTGGCCGCGACCCAGCCGGAGCTGGACGCGGCGAAGAAGGACCCCAGCGCCCCCGCGAACCGTCAACTGATCGCGACCGCCGAGAACTTCACCCCGGCCCACCAGGCGTACAACAAGATGTCCTGGCCGGACAGCGTCCCCGTGGACGTCATCGTCTCGGAGAAGACCCCCTTCGACGGATCGCCCGAGGACGCCCAGCGCTGGCGCGACGCAGCCGCCTCGTTCGTCCGGCAGGCGCCGAACCGGACGCTCGTCACCGCGACCGGCAGTTCGCACGACGTACCGAAGGACCGGCCCGACTTCGTGGTGGAGCAGATCGAGAAGACGGTGTCCGCGCGCGGCTGACCGCGACGCCGCCGGTTGCTGGACGTACGAAGCGGGCACGGCGGGTACAGGTACGGCTTCCCTCCGGGGTGCGCGCGGGCCGGTCGGAGGGCCCGCGCGGGGGCCGGTAAACCTGGGCGTCACGCTTCCCCTATAGGGATGAACCGGGACGCATCCTCTCGCCCGGGTGTTCCGGGCCTGCTCATGATGAGCCCTGTCTCGGTGACGTCCCTCAGTTCCCGTGCCCGCTGTTCCGGCGGGTCGCTGGGGCGTGCGCAGACGGAGGAGCATCACATTGTCCGGTCAGCAGGCTGAGCAGGGCGTCGGCGAGTTCGCGGTCGGCGGGGCGGTCCACGCCAAGGCGATGAGCGCGAGCCCGGCGCCCCGGCCCGACGAGGAGTGGGAACTCCCGAACGGTTTCGCCCACGTCTTCCACGGCGAGAACCACGACGGCATCCGTAGGCCGGTCCTGCTGGCCGACGGCTTCAACCTCGGCCCGTCCGACCTGGAGAAGCTCTTCCAGGGCCTGGACGGCGGCGGCGATTACGCCCTCCTCACGGAGATCCGCCGGTCCGGCCGGGACGTCGTCCTCATCGGCTACGACGAGCGCAGCGCCTCGATCATGGACAACGCCAAGACCGTCACCGCCGCCATCCAGCGCACCATCGCGGAGCGGCAGGGGAGTGCCCCGCTGACCGTGGGCGGCTTCAGCATGGGCGGGATCATCGCCCGGTACGTCCTCGCCAAGCTGGAGGGCCAGGGCATCGATCACCAGACGGCGCTGTACTTCTCGTACGACACCCCGCACCGGGGCGCCGTCATCCCCATCGGCCTCCAGGCCTTCTCCTACTTCATCCCCCTGGCCAACAAGTTCGCCCGGCAGATGGACAGCCCGGCCGCCCGCGAGATGCTGTGGCGTCATTACGACCGTGAGACGGAGACCGTCGGTGTCGCCCCCGAGCGCGAGAAGTTCCTCGCCGAGCTGCGCTCGGTCGGGTTCTGGCCGCAGATCCCCCGCCTGATCGCGGTGGCCAACGGGCGCGGCGACGGCCGGGGGCCGACCGTCGACCCCGGCCAGGTCGCACTCGCCAGCGTCGGCGAGCTGGTCTACCCCGGCACCACCTTCTACACCCAGTCCGAAGGCCACGAGGTCGTCGTCGCCGAACTGAAGCGGCTCTTTCCGGCCGCCGAGAAGACCATCACCACCAGTGGCTTCCCGGAGCTCGACGGTGCGCCCGGCGGCACACTCGACTCGTACGGCATCCTCGCGGAGATGCTGGAGAGGTTCGGCGCCGAGATCGAACTGGACCACGCCGACATCTGCTTCGTCCCGACCGTGAGCGCCGTCGCCATCCGCGACGTCGACCAGCCGGACGACCTCTACGCCAACGTCCACGGGCTGCCGCCGGAAGAGAGCGACCTCGACGAGTTCCTCTGCTCGTCCGAGACCACCGGGCACACCCGGATCACCGGGGAGCTCGGAGGCTGGCTCTTGGAGCGGCTGCCGGACTGAGGCCAAACCCTTCTCGCCTCGGTCCGAGGAAGGGGAGCCGCATCCGGGGCGGGTTCACGCGTGGACCCGCCCTCCGGGTGTTCGGGGGCGTCCGGGTGCCTGGACGATCGGCGGCGGAGCCTGAGAAAGCGGAGCTCCGCGTCCTCTTCGGACATTCCCGCACGGGAGGAGCTCGCGACATTCCCGCACGGGCGGAGATCGTCTGTGCGAGGAGCCGGGCGAAGGATGCGCAGGCTCAATGTCGTGTGGGGGATTCACCTGTCCGTCGGGCTGTCGGTCACCGCTTCCCGCACGGACGTCGCGCAGGGCGTGATGCGGGTGGCGGGGAGGGCCAGCGGCTCGGCCGGTTTCGGCAGCCATCGCGAGCGGCGCTGGTGGAACGGGAAGTCACACGTCCCCACCACATGCGAGTGACTTCAATTCAGGGGAGAGGAAGTCCGCCTCGATGAGATCGAAGTGATCGAGACTGGTGACGTCGAACGAGACGTGTGTCGCGTCCGTTCGCTGATCCCGTAGAGCCGCCCGCATTCCCGAGAGATGCTTTTCGTAGTCGGCTGAAAGGACAATGCTCACCGCGTCGGCGATGTCCGCTACCCGGGAAATTCGCCGACCGAATTGTCCATATCCGGAGGGTTGCCAGTATCGCATCATGTCCTGTGCCATTTGCTGTACTTGGGCGAAATCCTTCGAGGTGACTTTCAGGGCGTACGCGCACAATGCGCGGAAGGCGTCGAGGTTCCCGGCCAGACCGATCACGTTCTGGAAGGCCTGCGTCGGATCGTCCCGGTCGGCGGCGGCGAGGATCTTGGAGAGCGTCATCGTCGACTGGTTCACGTTGGGGTCGAGAAGCAGGACGCCCGCAAGGGGGAGTTCGGGCGTTCCAGGGGTCGCCGCCCAGTGTTCGGCCAGCTGAAGGACGAGATCGGCACCCAGGGAGAAGCCGACGAGAGTGATCCGTTTGCCAGGGTGGTCGTGGTGCAGTTTGGCGATGAGTCCGGCCACCATCTCGACGTGCCGTTCGACGGGAACGGGTGGTAGAGGCTCGGGGTGCCCGGGGGCGTAACCGGCGAGGCTGACGGCGACCCCGTGGATGTCGTGTGTCTCCAGGTACTCCTGGTAGTCCGTCGCGTCCAAGCCCAAGCCGTGGAAGAACACATTGACGGTGGCGGAATCACTGAGGCGCTCCATGTAGGTCAACTGTCCGAAACGCCTGTGGTGCAGGTGACGGGAGAGTGGGGTCGGCGGCATGTATTCGGCCAATCTCTTGAGGCCATGGCGGAGGGTTGTTGTCGAAGACCCAGACGATAGTCCAGTACCCGGCGCCGAGGTGCGGGAATCGGCACTCTTCCCCGCACGCCCGGCTGATTCTCCGCGCATGACCGCCCTGGACGGGGAGTGTCCTGTCTGGCCTAATGGATTTCCGTGCGAAGGTCCGTCGGGACGCCGAACGGTCATTCCCTGCGGGATGAGCTTGATCCATTGACCACTGGTGGTTAAACGGGCCGAAGGGCGTGCTTCATTGGAAAGTGCGTTGACCGAATCCGAAGCGGAACGCCTGATCTTCGACCATTCCCTGTCACGGGACCGGGTGGGACGCATCGGGGTCGAGTTGGAGTGGTTCGTCCTACCGGTGGGAGACCCCGGCCTGCGCCCCGGTCGTCAGGAGCTGGCTCGCTTGGCCGACACCCCCGGGCAGCCTCTCCCGGCGGGCGGAGTGCTCTCCTGGGAGCCCGGGGCGCAGCTGGAGCTCAGCAGCCTGCCGCGAGACTCCCTACCCGAATGCGTCGATGCCGTCACCGCCGATCTGCTGGCCTTGAGGAGTCGTTGCGCCCAGGCAGGAGTACGGCTGCTCGGAGCCGGGCTCGACCACCGGCCCGCACGGTTCATCGTGCCGCTCCCCCGATACCTGGCGTTGCGGAACTTCTACGCCCGAATCGGTGCCGATGGCGACGAACTCCTCTGCAACACCGCCTCGTTGCAGGTCAATGTCGACGCGGGTGACGACTCCGCCGGCTGGCGGGGACGGTCTCGCAGATGGCTGATCGCCAACGCGTTGGGGCCGCTGCTCATGGCCATGTTCGCCAACTCCCCCGTCAGAGACGTCCAAGGACCGTCCGGGCACTTCGCGGTCTCGGGCAGGCAACTGCTGCGCTTCCGGGCGGACCGTCTGCGCACTCGCGCGTTACGGCCGGCAGGGGATCCGCGCCACGTGTGGACCCAGTTCGCCCTCGACTCGCAGGTTCTGGCGATCCGCCGCTCCGAGGGCCCGTTCGACGTACCCGTACGGGAATCGAGCGGAGCAAGCGGCCCGGGGGACCAGTGGGAGCCCGCGCCCGAAGGGCTGTCGCTCCGGCGGTGGCTGCGCGGTGGCGGGCCTCGCGCGGTGGGCGTCGATGATCTTTTCCATCACCTGAAGTTCCTCGTTCCCCCGGTCCGGGCCTGTGGCCACCTCGAATTGCGCATGATCGACGCGCAGGAGGAGGACGACTGGATGGTGCCCGTCGCCGTCGTGGCTGCCCTCTTCGACGACGAGGCGACCTCGGATGTCGTCCACCACCTGCTCCGCGGCGTGGGAACGCAGCCGACCAGCCGTGAGTGGACCGACGCGGCCCGTTACGGGCTCGCCGCTCCCGGGCTGGCCGAACTCGCCCGGACGGTCATGACGGAGGCGGTCGCGGGAGCACATCGGCTCGGCGCTTCCCACGAGGTGACGGAAGCCGTCGAGCGATTCGCGGACACCTTCACCCTGAGAGGTCTCTCGCCCGCCCATCAGCATCTGCCCGGTCACGTGGCCGTCCCATGACGTCCGGCCCAAGACGAAGGAGACAGTCCCGTGTTCGCTGCACGTAAGGATTCGCTGCTCAGGACGCTCGACGACATGGGCTCGCACCAGCAGGGGAACCACGGATGGTCCCTGTTCCACGAAAGCCTCGGCCGGGTCGCCCGTACGGACCCGACTCCCGGGCTCGACCGGCTGCTCACCGCCCTGTGGTCGCAGCGTCCGGACATCAGCGACGCTCACGCCATCACCCTCCTCGGCATAGCCGTACGGCAACTGGCGGAGCAGGAGGGCGGGCCGGACGAGGTCTTCCGCGGCGAACTCCCCATCGAGAGTCGCAGTGCGGTCCTGGAGCGGGCGCTGGACGAGAACGCGGGCGAGGTGACGCGCCTGATGGAGAACCACTCGAACTCGTACACCGGGGCGCGGCGCTTCCTGCTCCCGCAACTCGTCGTCGGAGCCTTCGCCCACGCTCGGAGGATCGAACGCGTCCGGCTCCTCGACCTCGGGACGAGCATCGGGCTGCTGCTGCGACAGTTGAACAATCGCCCGGTCTACGAGCGTTTCGCCGACGATCTCCGCTGGCGTCCCAAGGCGCCTCCCTACCGGGAGATCCCGCTCGACTTCCTCCGCGGTGTCGACCGTCCCCCACTGCCCACCCTCGACTGGGTGCGCACCTGCCACGGTCCCTCCGACTACTACGAACGCCGGTTCGAGGAAGTCCTGTGGTCCCTCGGACAGTCGCGTGCGGCGGCAGACCCGTTGATAGAGGAGCTCGACATTCTGGACCTGCTCAGCCTGTCCCGGTTCCTGGTGGCGCACGAGATCAACGTGGTCACCTGCAACTTCGTCCTCTACCAATACTCCGAGGAGATCAGGGAGCGGATCGTCGAAACAGTCAGGAACTCCCTCGCCGCGCCCGGAATGCTACTCAGCATGGAACCGAGTCACGAGCTGACGCAGATGGGATGCACCGTGCGCGCGTATCCCGCCGGAAGCGAAGAGGTGCTGCACATCGCCGATGTTTCTGACGCCCACTTCATGGGGGAAGTGACCCTCCACGAAGGACTGGAAGCATTGACGGGGGCTGGGTGGCGCGGTGAGCCTTAGTTCGGTTCGAATAGAGAGAGCGGCAGAGTTCGCGAGGCGGCATAAAGTCCTGGTCGCGACGGTGGGGGGCGTCATCGGCGCCGCCATCGGAATTTACAGCGACGAGGCACGGTCGATCATCAGTTGGACCTGGAGCCATGTGGTCGCGGGCGGAACCCTGGTGATCCTCGTCGTCGCCGCGGTCTTCTCGCTCGCCTGGTGGGTGCGCGGTCTCGCGGAGCGCCGGCGGGAGACCCGCCGTGAGGTGGTGCGCCGCTACTTCGAGATCCACGCGGACGACTTCGAGGAGGATCTCCCCTCGGACAACGCCGTCATCGGCAGGCAACTCTGGTACGCCGAGCGTCGCACGGAATCCCCTGACCTGGTGATCCTGTTGCACGGGCTCGGGCTCGACGCGGACGACTTCCGTCCCTTCATGAACGTGGCGCGGCAGCACACGGTGTCCATCACGCTGTTCGGCCACAACGTGGAGGAGGCCAGGGACGAGCGGTACCGGCCGATCGGGATTGCGGCCCATGCCGATCTGGTGAGTGGCGCCATCAACAATCTGCACCGGCAGTATCCGAACAAGCGCATCACTCTTGTCGGATTCTCGGTGGGCTGCGACATGATATTTCGCCTGGCCGACCTGTGGCGCGATCACCCGGAGCGCCAGCCCAAGATAAAGGCCGCCTTGCTGCTCGACCCCAACATCAATCATTCGACGATGATCATTTCAGGGAAGGTGGCCCAACTGGACTCGGATCGTCCATTGGCGGAGTTGAAGCGCATCGCCCAGATTCCCGAGTCTCTCGTGGAGTTCCAGAACTTCTGTGAGTACCTGCACAAGATCAGTGGAAAAGACCTGAGACAGGTACAGCGGCACGCCGCGGACCTCTGGGACTACTGGGAGCCGGACGGGCAGTACGAACTCTTCTTCCAGCGGATCGCGCGCATCATGGCCATCAGCGATCGGACGCGCGTCTTCTTCTCGCTCCACTTCGAGCAGCGGTTCAACGATGTCGTCGCCCTCGCCCGGCAGCGCGGCATCCGGCAGGTGTTCGACATGCGGAGAGTCGACCACTTCGAGTTCTGCCGGGACGCCTTCCTCAAGGAGGAGGTGCGGTTGCTCGTCCGGGGCGGGTGAAACGGGAGGGGCGACACTTCGTGGCGGCCGCCGCCGGGGTGCGCGTGCGGCACCGCAGTACCACCGGGCGCCTCGACGGCGACGAGGGACCATCCCCGCACGCGCGGGGAGCACGCGGCCGGCACCTACGACGTCGACCTGGAGTGGGGACCATCCCCGCACGCGCGGGGAGCACAACGACGCGGCGAGATGTGAGACCACGGCGACGGGGCCATCTCCGCACGCGCGGGGAGCACGACCGGGTCATGCTCATGTTGGACGAGGCCGCCGGACCATCCCCGCACGCGCGGGGAGCACAACGCCTGCGTGATCGGCACCTCCGCGACGACCGGACCATCCCCGCACGCGCGGGAAGCACTCTTCCTGACCTGGGGCGTTATGACGCCGGAAGGCCGCTGGAGGCCAACCTCGCCGAGTCCGGCATAAGGTGCTCGCCTTCCCGGTTCCAGAGGGCGCATCGCAACCCGTCACGGCGCGCCCGTACGGAAGGGCAACCGCCCCCGCCGGGCGCTCCCCGAGCGTACCCAGCCGCCACCCGCATCACCGCCACCTCCGCCGATCCGCCGCCACGAGCCCTGCACCGCACGCACCCTGCGTCGCACCGCACCGCGCCCCCACGCGCCAAGGGCCGCCCCTCCCGAGCGGGGAGGGGCGCGAGGGGGCGCCGAGGAGGGGTGCGGGGATCGGGTGCGGCCGAGGAGTGAGGGCGAGGTCGAGGGGTGCGGCTGCGTTCGTAGGTGAAGACGACGCCCGGTTCGAGGGCGACGGCGTTGTTGCCGCTGTCCCACTGC
>NZ_JBHWZJ010000058.1:0-26776 GCF_042728415.1 Streptomyces sp. NPDC060198
GCCTCCCCCCGGAGGCGGCGGGCGGCCGGTCCGGTGGTTCAGTCCGCGAGCGGAAGATAGACGCGGCTGCCCGAGGCCGCGAACTCCTTCGACTTCTCCAGCATCCCGGCCTCGATCTCCTGGGGAGTGGCGGCCGCGTCACCGCCGAACTGTTCGGTGATGCTCCGGCTGATCTTCATCGAACAGAACTTGGGCCCGCACATGGAACAGAAGTGCGCCGTCTTGGCCGGTTCGGCCGGCAACGTCTCGTCGTGGAAGGCGCGTGCGGTGTCCGGGTCGAGCGCCAGGTTGAACTGGTCCTCCCAGCGGAACTCGAACCGGGCGTCGGACAGCGCGTCGTCCCAGTCCTGCGCTCCCGGGTGCCCCTTGGCCAGGTCGGCGGCGTGGGCCGCGATCTTGTAGGTGATGACCCCGGTCTTCACGTCGTCCCGGTCGGGGAGCCCCAGGTGTTCCTTGGGGGTCACGTAACAGAGCATCGCCGTGCCCCACCACGCGATCATCGCCGCCCCGATCCCGGAGGTGATGTGGTCGTACGCCGGTGCGACGTCGGTGGTCAGCGGGCCGAGGGTGTAGAACGGCGCCTCCTCGCAGATCTCCTGCTGGAGGTCGATGTTCTCCTTGATCTTGTGCATCGGGACGTGCCCGGGGCCCTCGATCATCGTCTGCACGCCGTACCGCTTGGCGATCGTGTTGAGCTCGCCGAGCGTACGCAACTCGGCGAACTGCGCCTCGTCGTTGGCGTCCGCGATGGAGCCCGGCCGCAGTCCGTCCCCCAGCGAGTACGTCACGTCGTACGTCGCGAGGAGTTCGCACAGCTCCTCGAAGTTCTCGTAGAGGAACGACTCCTTGTGGTGCGCGAGGCACCAGGCCGCCATGATCGAGCCGCCCCTGGAGACGATGCCGGTCTTACGACGAGCGGTGAGCGGGACGTACGGCAGGCGCACGCCGGCGTGCACTGTCATGTAGTCCACGCCCTGCTCGGCCTGCTCGACGACCGTGTCCCTGTAGATCTCCCAAGTCAGCTCCTCCGCCCGGCCGTCGACCTTCTCGAGAGCCTGGTAGAGCGGGACGGTGCCGATGGGCACCGGGGAGTTCCGGAGTATCCATTCGCGGGTGGTGTGGATGTTGCGGCCGGTGGACAGGTCCATGACCGTGTCGGCGCCCCACCGGGTCGCCCAGGTCATCTTCTCCACCTCCTCCTCGATGGAGGAGGTCACGGCGGAGTTGCCGATGTTCGCGTTCACCTTCACCAGGAACCGCTTACCGATGATCATCGGCTCGATCTCCGGGTGGTTCACATTGGCCGGCAGCACCGCCCGGCCTGCCGCGATCTCCTCGACGACGACCTCCGGGTCGACGTTCTCGCGGATCGCGACGTACTCCATCTCGGGGGTGATCTCCCCTCGCCTGGCATACGCGAGCTGGGTGACGGGACGTCCGTCACGGCTGCGCCGGGGTCCCCGCGCGCCGCCGGGGAAGAGCGCGTCGAGGTTGCGCAGGCCGTCGCGCGAGGCGGGCGAGCGGCCGTCGTCCTCCGGCCGGACCGGGCGCCCCTCGTACTCCTCGGTGTCCCCCCGGCTCTCGATCCAGCCGCCGCGCACCGGGGCGAGGCCCCGGCGGACGTCGGTGGTGACGGCGGGATCGGTGTACGGACCGGACGTGTCGTAGAGCGTCACGTCCTCACCGTTGGTCAGGTGCACCTGACGGACCGGCACCCGGAGGCCGGGGCGCGAGCCCTCGACGTACCCCTTGTGCCAGCCGATGGACTTGTCCCCCCCGCCGTGCTCGTCAGAACTGGAGGCAGGCGTGATCGCGTCCGATGTGGTCATGAGACCTACTCCCTACGCCGGCATTACCCGGTAACAGGTTCGGCGGTCGGCGCAGCCTGTCCCGTGAGGAATCACGAGGTCAGCGCCCTCTCAGCCCGGTGCTCCGAGCTCCCGCGTGTGCAAAGGTGCCACCACGCTAGCGCCCGTCCGGCCGTGCTGACCAGAGGGCCTCCCCCGTTCTTGCGATGATCGCCCGGTGAACTCCTCCCAGGACCGTCCAGAACCTCAGGACCCCTCACACGGTCATACGCACAGCCATGGCCCGGCGGCGCCCGTCTCGACCCATCTGCGCAAGGTCATCGCATGCGTGCTGATCCCCTTCGCTGCGGCGGTGGTCGTCGGTCTGGTGGTGCTCTGGCCCGGCGGAACTCCCGCGCACGAGCGCACCGGTGTGGGCTTCGACCGCCAGACCGAGCAGGGAAAGGTGGTGAAGGTGGATCGGGTGGACTGCGCGGACGTCAACGCCGCCCAGGTACCCGCCACGGGTGACACGTCGACGGGCTCCGGCCCGGCCGCGGTGGAGGACGGCGACTGCAAGAAGGCCACCATCGAGGTGACCAGCGGCAACGACAAGGGTCGCACCTTCGCCGAGATCGTCCAGCCGGAAGCCTCACGACAGTTGAGAGAGGGTCAGGGTGTGGTCCTCGCGTACGCGCCGGACGCCCCGCACGACCTGCAGTACTCGGTCACCGACGTGGACCGGAAGCTTCCGATGGCGCTGTTGGCCGGAATCTTCGCCGTCGCCGTCGTGGTGGTGGGACGGTTCAAAGGCGTCATGGCACTCGTGGCACTCGCGGTGTCCTTCGCCCTGCTGACACTGTTCATCCTCCCCGCGATCCTGCAGGGCTCCAACCCGCTGCTCGTGGCGGTGGTCGGGGCGAGCGCGATCATGCTCATCGCGCTGTACACCTGCCACGGAGTGACCGCCCGCACCTCGGTGGCGGTCATCGGCACGCTGATCTCGCTGGTACTGATCGGGCTGCTGGGCTCGGTCTTCATCGGCTGGGCGGGACTGACCGGCAACACCGACGACAACACCGGCCTCATCCACGGCCTCTATCCGGACATCGACATGAGCGGTCTACTGCTGGCCGGTGTCATCATCGGTTCGCTCGGGGTCCTGGACGACGTGACGGTCACACAGACGTCGGCGGTGTGGGAGCTGCACCAGGCGAACCCGACCATGGGTGCGCGCGGGCTCTACCGGGCGGGCATCAGGATCGGGCGCGACCACATCGCCTCGGTGGTCAACACCCTGGTGCTCGCGTACGCGGGCGCGGCGCTGCCTCTGCTGCTGCTGTTCTCGATCGCGCAGAGCAGTGTCGGCACGGTCGCCAACAGCGAACTGGTGGCGGAGGAGATCGTCCGTACGCTCGTCGGCTCGATCGGACTGGTCGCCTCGGTGCCCGTCACGACGGCGCTCGCCGCTCTGGTGGTGTCCGCGGACCGCACAGGGCTCGGCGCGGAAGCCGAAGCTCCTGCACCCGTACGGACCGGGAGGGGCCGCCGCCGCAAGACGTGAGCGCGAGGCCCAAAAGCCAACGGGCTGACAGCCTGTCAGCCCGCGTTCTGTTCCTCGGCGAGGATCCTGCCGAGCGCTTCTTCGAGATTCCCGTCGAAGTCACCCTGCGTGTGCTCCTGCCCCAGTGGCACCAGCTTGTCCGTCCTGTCGAGAAACGCCACGAGCGGTGCCGTCCCGGCCCGGAACAGGGCCCGGTCCGCTCCGACCTGGAGCCGGATGTGCACGTCACAGAGCCCCTCCGGCTCGGTGGGACCGATGTGCACATCGCCGTCGCCGCTGGGGCTGTTGAGGCCGTCGAGCAGGAGCTCACGACCAAAAGCCCAGGTGACAGGGGCGTCACCCGGCAGGTGGAAGGTCATCCGGATCGCGTACGGATCGCTCACCTCGTACCGGAGCTCCACCGGAATACGGAACGAGAGCTCCTCCGAGACGAGGAAACTCATCATGACCTCTGCTTGAACCGACTCGCGCATCGTTCAACCCCGCAGTAGATGAATCTGGCCAGGAATGATCCCCCATGGCCCTATTGACGCCATCGTGGTGCACGCGATAGCAGATCACAAGGAGTGATTTTTCAGATACTGATAGAGAACACGAACGAACGCAAGAGCCGCGCCACTTCGCCACGTAGTTGTTCGACTGCGGGGAGCAACTGGTCCTGTCGGTCCAGGGGTAGAGAAATGGCCATCGCCGCGACGGCCGAACCTGCGGTGATGGGGATGGCGGCACAGACTGTTCCGAGTGCGTACTCCTGTCGCTCGATGACAGGTTTCATACGCTCCATCGAACGCAATCGCTCAAGTAGGACCGGGCGATCTCGCACTGAGTAACGGGTCAGCGGACGCACCGGATGGCGGAGCAGATGGTCCTCCCGCGCCTCCTCGTCGAGCTGTCCGAGCAGACACTGCCCCAGGGCGTGCGCGTGACCGGTCTCCGCGAAGGGGGCCCACTCGTCCACGGCCGGCGTCGCGGCGGAGTCTGCCACGGCGACCAGCTCGATCTCGCCCTCGCGGTAGACCGCGCAGTACACCGGAGCCCCCAGCTCGTCGCACCACCGCGCGAGGGAGTCGTTGAGCCTGCCGCGCCTGCTCTCCTCGGCCGCCCGGCCGGACATCCGCTCGGCAGCCGCGCCGAGGACGAAGACACCGTTCTCCCGGCGGAGGTAACCCTCGTGGGCCAGGGTGCGCAACAGGTGGTAGGTGGTCGGCAGAGGCAGGCCCGCTTCCCGCGCCAACTGCTTGGCGGGAGCGCCGTCCTGATGGGCGCCCACCGCTTCCAGCAGTCTCAGGGCCCGCTGGACCGAACCGATCAGCGTCGGAGCAGTGGTGGTCGATGCCGTGGTCACGGTCACCCCCAGGCATGGTGACGGGCGGTCAGCCCTCCCGTGGAGGCCGCCCCCACGGGCGTGCCGCGAGCTCGGGGCGGACTCTCGACTGTCGCGGAACCATTGGTCAGGATGGTGACGGACAGTTAATTCCCGGGCGGCGGCAGCGAAGCGCCACTGTAGCCGCCGGGGCCATTCGTGGGGCGGTTTCGGGCCTCGCTTAGCTCTGCCGGGCTAATCCGCGCCACTCTCCGTGACCATCGCGCCCGGTGGGCCTTCCCGGGCACACCGCACCGGGCGGAGGGACCGCTCGCGGGCACCGGGGTACGCACCCGGAGCGGCCCGCGTCTACCAGTCCTTCCCGGAGTCCGAGGAGGACGAGAGGAACCTCCGGACGACGAAGATCAGGCCACCGACGAGGATGACGAACAGCAGCACCTTGAAAAGCAGCGCGACCACGAAGGTCACCACGCTGGCGATCAGCCCGCCGAACACGACGATCGCGATCACCGGCACCGCGATCCACTTCACCCACCAGGGCATTCCCGCGAATATCTCCCGGACCGCCATCGTCCTTACCTCGTCTCTCGTGTCCTGCCCCGTCGGGCCGGGAATCCCCGCCCCTGGGCCCCGCCTCCCGGTTCCCGACTCCGATGCTAGAGCGGAAGCGGTGGCGCCGGGGGGCCCGCACCCCCCGGACTCCCCTGATCGATCCCCTAGGGAGCGGGGCCGGACCGGTCAGGGGCCAAAGGACGAGGAACTGCGGACCGGGCGGGAGGATCAGGCTTCCGCCGGGGAGAAGACCACCATGACGCGCAGGTCCTCGGTGATGTGGTGGAACTTGTGTGCCACACCGGCCGGCACGTAGACGACGCTTCCCCGGCCCACGACGGTCGTCTCCATGCCCACGGTGATCGACGCCCGCCCGCTGACGACGAGATACACCTCGTCCTGGCCGTGCGGACTCTGCGGATCGAGGGCGCCGGCGTCCAGCGCGTAGAGGCCCACGGACATGTTCCGCTCGCGAAGGAACTGCAGGTAGGCGCCGTCGTTGGCAGCTCGTTCCGCTTCCAGCTCGTCGAGCCTGAATGCCTTCATGTGAGGTGCGCCCCTCGTGGTCGTCCAGGGTCCCCGTACGGACGGTGTACCCGGTGGTGGGTGTCTGCCACGATCAGACACATGAAGAATTTCGTAGTCAAGACGACCGCCAACGCAGCCGCTCTGGCGGTGGCCATCTGGCTGCTCCAGGACATCACGCTGACCGGCACGGGCACCGGCCGCAAGGTCCTCACCCTGATCCTGGTCGCCCTGCTCTTCGGCCTGGTCAACTTCATCGTCAAGCCGGTCGTCAAGCTCCTCACGCTGCCGCTCTTCGTCCTCACCCTGGGGCTGATCACCCTGATCGTCAACGCCCTCATGCTGAAGCTGACTTCCTCACTGGCCGGCGCCGTCGATCTCAGCTTCCACGTCGAGGGCTTCTGGACGGCCGTGCTGGGCGCCCTGATCATCTCCGTCGTCTCCTGGGCCATGCACGTCGCGCTCCCCGACGAGGACTGAGACACCCCGGCGGGCTTCTCTCCCGGGCTGAGAAGGTGCATACAGCACCGGCAACGGCCCGGGAAGGAAACAAGGGAGCGCAGCATGAGCACCATCGGCGACGGAACTCGGGCGGTACGGGCAGGTCTCCCCGAGCCGCAGCAGTACGAACCCACCCTTCCCGGGCCGGTCTTCGCGGCGCACTTCCACCTCTCGGGAGAGCCGGTCGGACCGTACACCTACGGCCGGGAGACCAACCCGACGTGGACGCACCTGGAAAAGGCCATCGGCGAGCTCGAAGCACCGGGCGAGGATGTCGTGACGACCGTCTTCGCCTCCGGCATGGCCGCGATCTCGGCCGTCCTGTTCTCCCAGGCACGCGCGGGCGACGTCGTCGTCCTCCCGACCGACGGCTACCAGGCACTGCCGCTGGTCCGGGAACAGCTGGAGGCGTACGGCGTGGAGGTCCGCACCGCGCCCACCGGCGGCGACGCCCAGCTGTCCGCCCTCGAAGGGGCCAAGCTGCTCTGGATCGAGACGCCGTCCAACCCGGGCCTCGACGTGTGCGACGTCCGGCGCCTGGTCGAGGCGGCACACGCGGGCGGCACCTTGGTGGCCGTCGACAACACCCTGGCCACCCCGATCGGCCAGCGCCCCCTGGACCTGGGCGCCGACTTCTCGGTGGCCAGCGACACCAAGGGCATGACCGGCCACGGAGACATCCTGCTCGGCCACGTGACCTGCCGGAACGCCGATCTCGCCGCAGGGGTCCGCCGTTGGCGCAAGGTCGTCGGCGCGATCCCCGGCCCGATGGAGGCCTGGCTCGCGCACCGGTCGCTCGCCACCCTCCAGCTGCGCGTCGAGCGCCAGTGCGCCACCGCGCTGACCCTGGCCGAGGCGCTCGTCGAGCGGCCCGAGGTCACCGGGCTGCGCTATCCGGGCCTCCCCTTTGACCCCTCGTACGCGGTCGCCGTGCGGCAGATGCGCCGCTTCGGCTCCGTGGTCTCGTTCGAGCTGGCCGACCGGGAGACTGCTGAGCGCTTCCTGGAGGCGCTGCGGCTGGTCGACGACGCCACGAGCTTCGGCGGGCTGCGGTCCACCGCGGAGCGGCGCGGGCGCTGGGGAGGCGACGCGGTGTCCGAGGGCTTCGTCCGTTTCTCGGTCGGCGCCGAGGACCCGGAGGACCTGCTCGCCGACGTGGCACAGGCTCTGGACGCGGCCACCGCCTGACCGCGCGGCGGTCATCCGGGGCTCCGGTGCGCACGGGGGGACTCTCCGTGCGCACCGGAGCCCTTTCCCTTTCCACGCTGGCGCGTACGGATGGCGGACGGTGCTGCCGCTCACCACCCGTGAAACGGCCGCCGGGAGTTTCGGAAGGGTGCCGGCGGGCCACTCTCTTGCCATGACCGAACGCCCTGTGGTCAAGCGCACCGCACGCGCCATCCTGCTCGACGGCGACCGACTCGTCCTGATCAAGCGGACCAAGCCGGGGGTGGACCCCTACTGGGTGACACCGGGCGGCGGGGTCGAACCCGAGGACGCGACCGTCGTCGAAGCCCTGCACCGAGAGATCGACGAGGAGTTGGGAGCCAAGATCGTCGATGTGGTGCCCTGCTTCGTCGACACCGTCGAACACATCGCGGACGGCGGATCGGCGGGAGTGAAAGTCCAGCACTTCTTCGTCTGCCGGCTGGCGTCGATGGACCTCTCCAAACGCCACGGCCCCGAAATCGAGGCTCCCTGCGGGGAGTACGAGATCGTCCGGATCCCCTTCAGTCGGGTCGGGATCGCCGCCGTCCATCTCGTTCCGCTCTCCCTCCGCCACTACCTGGACGGCAACATCGAGGGCGTCCGGGCCATGCACGCACCCGACCTGGGCTGATTCAGCCCGGGTCGGTCAGCACTGGCTCCTCGACGGCGTCGTGGTGGATGCGCTCCACCGGGATGCCCACGTCCCGCAGGGCGTGCACGCCCCTGCGGATCATGCCGGGCGGACCTGCGAGATAGGCGTCCCGTTCGTCCCACGGTCCCGTCTCCCGTACCGCCTGCGGGATCTCCCCGGTCCGGCCACGGGTCCGACCGCTCGCGACCACCGGGTGCACGGCGAGCCAGGGGTAGGTCCGCTGAAGTCGCAGCATGGCGTCGAGGTCGTAGAGGTCGCGCTCGCTGCGGGCCCCGCAGAAGACGTCGACGCGCCGGCGGTCGCCGTGTTCGGCGACATCCTCGACCAGCGCCCTGATGGGTGCCATGCCCGTGCCACCGCCGAGGCAGAGCAGTCCTGTGTGCGTGGTGTGGTCGACCGTCATCGCCCCCGCCGGGGCGCCGAGCCGCAGCACGTCGCCAGGTACCGCCCGGTGCACCAGTGCCTGGGAGACCCAGCCGGCCGGGACCGCTCTGACGTGAAAGACGAGCAGCCCGTCGGGGCGCGGCGCGGAGGCGAAGGAGTACTGCCGCCAGACACGCGGCCACCAGGGTGTTTCCACGGCCGTGTACTGCCCGGCGAGGAAGGGGTAGGCGCGGTCGGGCCGCACGGTGATCACCGCGATGTCCGGGGTTCTCCGCTCGTGCACGACCACCTCGGCCTGCCACCAGGCCGGAGAGCGTGTCTCCTCCGCGGCCGCCGCGTCGATCATGATCTGCGAGATGGTCGTGTAAGCCCGTGCCCAGGCGGCCTCGCTCTCTCCGTCCCAGGTGACGGGAGCGTGACGGCGCACCGCGGCCAGCAGGGCTTCTCCGAGAGCGGGGTAGTGCGTGGGGTGCGTGCCGTACCGGCGGTGGCCCCTCCCCAGATCCGACAGGTACGCGGTCAGCGCCACCCGGTCGTCGAAGCGCTCGGCCGCGGTCAGCAGGGCGTGGAAGAGCCGTTCGCGCTGCGCATCCATGGCTGCCGGGAACATCTCGCGCAGTTCGGGACGGCCCAGGAAGAGCACCGCGTAGAAATGCGCCGTGGCCCGGTCGGCGCGCGGGCCGATCTCCGCCAGATTCCGTCGGATCAGTACCGCGTCGGCCGACGGTTCGCCGTCCTGCGGAGGGGCGGTCGGTTCGCCTTCCTGCGGAGGGTCCGATCCGGGGACGCCGGCGGGTTGCGGGATGGCGGCCCGCGCCGCACGGAGCGGCCGGGGTGAAAGGGGCTGCTGCGGAGATCCGGCAGCCGGATCACCGGTCGGAGCGTCCATGACTGTGCCTCGCCTCGAACTGTCTCTCGGTCGACTGAATGGCCCGACACTGTTCGCGGCTCCCCGGCTCGCAGTCTGCCGGATTCTTCACCCCGACGGACACATAACGGGAATTCCGGCACGCTCCGACACCGCGCGCACCGGTGGCGTTTCACGTGAAACACGCCCTACGGCTCGCCCGTCGCGGCAGCGACGCCGCACCTGGTACCTCGCACCGGCACGCGGACGGAGAACGAGCCGCCCGGGGCAGGCGCGGAAAACCTTGGCGAAGGAAGAGACAAACTGGTGGACGGGCCGCCTCCCGGTCGGACAGCCTGGCTCCCATGCCCAGCATCCGGCACGCCCTGCCCGACAACCTGCCCATCCGGCTTCTCACCCGGGGCGACTTGGTCGCCTGTGCCGATCTCAGCGAGGACCGGGGATGGCCCCGGGACGAACACCGATGGAGCCTGCTCCTCGGGGCGGGTACGGGCTACGGCATCGACGACCCCACCGGCAAAGGGCTGGCGGCCGCCTGCGTGGTGACCTCGTACGGGCATACTCACGCCGCGCTCGGCATGATGCTGGTCGCGGAGCGGTACGCACGACAGGGCGCGGGTCGCCGTCTGCTCGTCCATGTTCTGTCGGCACACGGAGAGACACCACTGACCCTCTTCGCGACGGATCAGGGCCGTCCCCTCTACGAGAAGCTGGGCTTCGCCGTCGTAGGGAGCGTGGAGAGGCTGGTCGGACGGTTGGTGCTGGACGTGCGGGCGGAGGCCGGAGGAGCGGACGACTCGTCCGCGACGACGCGTCGGGCGACGGCCAGGGATCTGCCGGCGATCGTGGCACTCGACGCCTCGGTCTTCGGCAGTGAGCGGACGCAGATGCTCGCGCGGTTGCCTGCCTTCTCGGATCATTTCCGGGTCGCCGAGCGGGCGGACGAAGTGGTGGGTTTCGCAGCGCTCTGGCCCAGCGACGGGAGCCATGTGATCGGGCCGCTCATCGCACCGGACACGGGCACCGCGAAGGCACTGGTGGCCTCGCTCGCCTCCGACACGGAACTCACCATGCGGGTGGAAGTCGACACCCGTCACACCGAGCTGCGTCGCTGGCTCACCGAGCACGGCTTGACGGCCGTGTCCAGCACGGCGCTGATGGCCAGGGGGTGCCCGGATGTGCCTGGTGACTGGAGCCGCAGATTCGCCCCGCTGACCGTCGCGACGGGCTGACGGGGCGGCCGCTCCGCCACGGCTGCCGGGTCAGCGGGACGTTCCGCGACCGGACCGGCCGCGGAGCGTCAGGAGAAGGGCGTCAGACCAGCGAGGCCACGGCGCCGGTGGCGAATCCGTGGTCCTGCTGCGGAGCACCGCCACCGACACCCACGGCGCCGATCAGCCGGCCGTCGCGGTGCACCGGCACCCCGCCCGCGATGAAGAGCAGCGGACGGTCGAGCGCGGTCGTCAACGAGTGGAAGATCCCGCCGGGCTGGACCGCCTCCACGAGGTCGGCCGTGGGGGAGTTCAGCTGCAGGGCCGTGTAGGCCTTGCGGGTGCTGGTCTCGCCCGCGATGAGGACGGCGCGGTCGTCCCGGCGGAAGGCGAGCAGGTGCCCACCGGCGTCGAGCACGGTGACGGCGGCTGCGACGCCGGCCGCCTCGGCGGCGGTACGGACGGCCTCGATCAGAACCTCCGCGTCCTCGATGGTGAGCGGCGCGACGGCGGTGCGGGTGGTGGTGCTCAAGGTGTTCTCCTGGGTGATGCGTGATGCGGTGAGAGGTAGGGGCCGTCATGGGGACGGCCCGGGGGGAAAGTCAGGACCGGGCCGTCGCCGGCACGGCGGCCGGTTCCGGGCCCTGGGCGGCGGCGATCCGGCCGTCCCGCGCCTGGTGGCGCTCCAGCAGGCCGGAGACCACCGCGAGGATCAGAGCGGCTCCCGCGAGTGCGGCACCGACCCAGTTGGGCGCGGTATAGCTGAAGCCGGCCGCGATCACCATGCCGCCGAGCCAGGCGGAGAGCGCGTTGCCCAGGTTGAAGGCGCCGATATTGACGGCGGAGGCCAACGTCGGAGCACCCGACGCCTGGTCCAGCACCCTCTTCTGCAGGGGCGGCACGGTGGCGAACCCTAGGGCGCCGATGAGGACGACGGTGACGGCCGCGGCGATCTTGTTGTGCGCGGTCACGGTGAACAGGGCCAGCACGACGGCGAGCGAGCCGAGCGTGACGAAGAGCATCGGCATCAGATGCCGGTCCGCGAACTTCCCGCCCAGCAGGTTGCCGACCACCATGCCGACTCCGAAGAGAACCAGCAGCCAGGTGACCGAGGACGGTGCGAAGCCGGCGATCCCGGTCATCATCGGAGTGATGTAGGTGATCGCGGCGAAGACGCCACCGAAGCCCAGCACCGTCATGGCCATGGCGAGCAGGACCTGAACGTTCCGGAAGGCCGCCAGCTCATGACGGAGTCGTACACCTTCGGGACGGGGCTGTTCCGGCACGAGCTTCGCCACGCCGAGCAGGCCGATCACACCGAGGCCGGCGACGACGAGGAAGGTGACCCGCCATCCGGCGGTCTGCCCGATGTACGTACCGAGCGGAACGCCGACCACGTTGGCGACGGTGAGACCGGTGAACATCATGGCGATGGCGCCGGCCTTCTTCTGCGGGGCCACCAGGTCGGCCGCGACGACCGATCCGATGCCGAAGAACGCTCCATGGGCGAGCGAGGCGATCACCCGTCCGACGATCATGACGCCGAACACGGGGGCCAGGGCGGACACGACGTTACCGATGACGAAGAGGCCCATCAGCAGCATCAGCATGCGCTTGCGGCTGATCTTGGTGCCCAGCAGCGTCATGAGCGGGGCGCCCGCGACCACGCCGAGCGCGTACCCCGTGACCAGGAAACCCGCGGTCGGGATGGACACCTGGAAGTCCGCGGCCACCTCAGGGAGCAACCCCATGATCACGAACTCGGTGGTCCCGATTCCGAAAGCCCCGATGGCGAGGGCGAGGAGCGCTAGCGGCATGGGTTCACCTCTCCTGAATATTGCGTCTGCGCCTTACAAGCGTCCACAATAATTGCAGACGCTGGTTAATTGCAAGCGCGGGCTATTGCGCGCGTCCCCTATCCTGGAGGCAAGCAGCTCCCGCACGGAGGAGAGACGATGACCGCCACGGACCCCGCCCTGACCGCCCTTTCCCAAGGCTGGTGCGCTCTTTCCCTGCTGCACGGAAAGATCGAGGCGCACATCGAGCGAGCCCTGCAGGCCGGTCACGACCTGAGCGTCCGGGAGTACTCACTGTTGGACGTACTGAGCCGACAGCACCAGGGACCCGGCGGCCATCTCCAGATGAAGCAGGTGGCCGACGCGGTCGTGCTGAGCCAGAGCGCCACCACTCGCCTGGTGACCCGCTTGGAGGACAGGGGGCTGCTCACTCGGTACCTCTGCGACACGGACCGCCGGGGCATCTACACCGACGTGACGGAGGCGGGCATCGCCCTGCTCACCGAGGCCCGGCCCACCAACGACACCGCGCTGCGGGCCGCTCTCGACGAGGCGGCCGAGCATCCCGAACTGACCCCGCTCGTCAGGGCGGTCGAAGGGCTCAAGGTCCCCGCGTAGGCAGTGTTCCTCGGGGCAGGCGCTGCATAGGGTGTTGATCATGAAGGAACTGCTGATACGGCCCGCAACCCTGGCCGACATCCCGACCATCGTCGCGCTGCTCGCCGACGACCCACTGGGCGCACAGCGCGAGTCTCCCGACGACCTCTCACCGTACGAGAAGGCGTTTCACCGGCTCGCGGACGATGCGAATCAGCACCTGATGGTCGCCGTGCGGGGCGACCAGGTGGTGGGGACGGCCCAACTCACCATCGTCCCCGGCCTGTCGCGGCGTGGCGCCACCCGTTCTGTCATCGAGGGGGTCCGAGTGCACAGCGAGGAGCGCGGCAACGGACTCGGAACGCGACTGATCCAGTGGGCCGTTGACGAATCCCGCCGCCAAGAGTGCCAGTTGGTCCAGCTGACCTCCGACGTGTCCCGGACGGACGCTCACCGCTTCTACGAGCGCCTTGGCTTCACCCCGAGCCACGTGGGCTTCAAGCTCGCACTTTGAGAATCCTGGCCGCCGCAGGTTGCGCACGGCCCCGCACGGTCGGGCGGCGAGGTTCACCAGAGCGCCCCCTGCTGGGCACACTCGGACGAGGCACCCAGCAGGGCTCACGACTGACGGTCCGGTGTTTCACGTGAAACGTGCCCGTGCCGCAGCGCCGGAAGCATCCTTCAGCGGGCCAGCCCTCGCCAGCCCTCCGGGTCCACGCCCCCAGGGATGGCCGCCGCGGGGTCGTACGGCTCACGGGTGAAGACAAAGGACCCCAGGTCCAGGTGGGCTACCACTCCGTCGGCGTTCCGCACGATCCGCAGCCGCTCCCCCGCGTGATAGCCGCTGAGCCCGGTCCAACTGCCGTCCTGCTCCGCCCGGAAATTCGCCCCCCTGCCCGTCCCCGTCAGCGGGGCCAGCTCCAGTCCGCGGTCTTCGAGCAGCTTCACCACGTACCGCTGGGTCCCCCAGTACCAGGGCCCGGTCAGGGCCAGGAGGTCCCGGTCGACCTCCGGCAGCGGACGCCAGGGCTCCGGGATGCGGGGCTCCGCCTCCGCGACGATCCGCACGAGGTCCTGGGCCACCTCGGTGATGGGGGGCCCTGAGGTCGCGTTGGTGAGTACGACGGCGGCCACGTCGTCCTCCGCGCACACCCAGAGGCAGGCGAGGAAGCCGGGCAGGGAGCCGGAGTGCCCGAACAGGGTGCGCCCGTCCCGACGCACCACCTGGAGCCCGAGCCCGTACGTGCCCGTCCAGTCGCCACTCTCCAGCGGCACCGAGGGAGCCCGCATCTCCCGGACCGACGCGACGCTCAGGACCCGGTCGTCCCCTTCGGCGAGAAAGCGGGCGAAGCTCAGAAGGTCCTCCGCGGTCGACCAGAGCTGGCCGGCTGGAGCCATCAGTCCCAGATCGTGACTCGGCTCGGGCAGCATCACGTCCGCCCAGGGGTGCACCGCCCAGCCTCCCGCATGCGGCGCCTGGGGCCCCAAGCTCGTACGGAGCATCCCCAGCGGCTCCAGAATCTCGCGACGCAGTACCGCCTCCCAGGAATCCCCCCGTACGGTCTCGACGAGGGAACCGAGCACGGTGTATCCGGGGTTCGAGTAGTGGTGCCGGAGACCGGCCGGGTACCGGAAGGGCTGCTCGCCCAGGACGGCGGCCAGGTCCGGGCGGGTCTCACCAGGCGTCCGCTCCCACCACGGCGGCGGTGTCTCAGCGGTGAGTCCGGCGCCGTGGCCCAGAAGCTGGCGGATGCTCACCTGTCCGACTCCGGAGCCGGACAGGTGCTTCTCCACCTGGTCGTCCAGATCGAGCAGCCCCTCGTCCCTCAGCCGGAGCACCAGGACTGCGGTGAAGGTCTTGGTGATCGAGCCGATCCGGTACTGCGTATCGCTGTCGGGCTCATGTCCGTCGACACAACTTCGCCCCCCGCTCCAGCCGATCCGCCCGTCCCGGAGAACTCCGGCCACCATCGAGGGAGTGCGCCCCTCCCGTTGGGCGGTGGCGGTGCGGTGCAGCAGGGCCCGGCGGGTGGCCGGCAGCAGTTCTTCGTTCCATGACGTCATGGAACGAAGAATGGTCGAAACCGGCGCCGCCCCGCGAATCCATTCCCCGCCGGAGCGCTCGGGGCCGGCACAGCGGTCGGGACGCGTACACGGGTCAGGGCGCGGACGCACCCTCGCGGGCCTGAGTGGCGGTGATGAGCCCGGACAGCGACGTACGGGCCTCCGACAGCGCGGAAATCCGGTCGTCCAGACCGCGCAGGTGATCCTGGAGTACCTCCAGCCTGCAGCCGTCGACCGTGCCGTCCCCATCGACGCACGGCAGCAGATCCCGGATGACCCGGGTCGGCAGGCCGGCGTCCAGAAACGAGCGGATGCGGCGGACCGCGACGGGGGCGCCATCCTCGTAACGGCGGTGGCCGCTCGCGAGGCGGTGAGACTCCAGGAGACCCTGCTCCTCGTAGTAGCGCAGCAGGCGGACAGAGGTACCCGTCACCTCGGACAGCTCACCGATCTTCATGTGGCGCTCCTCACAACCGCTTGAACCTCACACGGATGAGAGATCCTACTGTCGCGGTCATGACGAACACACGGAACGCGGCTCGCCCCATCGCCCTCTACGGATTCCTCCCCCCCGTTACCTTCTTCGTGGCTCCGCAATGGGGCCTCCGGCCTTCGGGTCCGGCATGACTTCCCCCCCTTGTTGCGGTTGATGATCCGGGGGGGTGGTGTCACCGGGCCCGGAGGCATCGACGGACCGCTGATGAGGGGCTTGAGCACCGGCTTCACTCGAGCCGGATGAGCTCTCCGTAACGTGGGTGTGGCAGCTCGGTGCCGAGGCAAGGCCGGACGAAAACGTGATGGAGGGCCTGCACGTGATCGACACCGGCGGCATCGACGTCTTCCTCGGCCTGGACGTCGGCAAGGGCGAACACCACGCCACCGCCGTCACCCCGGCCGGAAAGAAGGCATTCGACAAGCGTCTGCCCAACACCGAACCCAAGCTCCGCGAACTGTTCGCGAAACTCCAGGCCAAGCACGGAACCGTGCTGGTCGTAGTCGACCAGCCGGCCTCGATCGGCGCCCTGCCGCTCGCGGTCGCCCGCGACATGGGCTGCCCGGTCGCCTACCTGCCCGGCCTGACGATGCGACGAATCGCCGACCTCTACCCGGGCGAGGCGAAGACCGACGCGAAGGACGCGTTCATCATCGCGGACGCCGCCCGGGCGATGCCCCACACGCTGCGGACGATCGACGGCGAGGACGAGACGATCGCCGAACTGGAGATGATCGTCGGCTTCGACGACGACCTCGCAGGCGAAGCAACCCGGGTCGCCAACCGGCTCCACGGCCTGCTCACCCAGATCCATCCGTCGCTGGAACGGGTGCTGGGGCCGCGGTTGCAGCACCCCGCCGTCCTGGCCCTGCTGGAGCGGTTCGGCTTCCCGGCACAGATCCGCAAGGCCGGCCGGCGGCGCCTGGTCACCCTGCTGCGGCCAAAGGCGCCGAGGATGGCCGAGCGGCTGGTCGAGGAGATCTTCGCCGCGCTGGACGAGCAGACCGTGACCGTTCCGGGGACCGAGGCGGCCGCGCTGATCGTCCCGAGCCTGGCCGCCTCGCTCACGGCCGTGCTCGACCAGCGCAAGCTGCTGGCCGGGCGGATCGAGGAACTCCTGGAGGACCACCCTCTTTCCAAGGTCCTGACCTCGATGCCAGGCATCGGCGTCAGGACCGGAGCCCGCATCCTGATAGAAGTCGGCGACGGCAGCACCTTCCCGACCGCCGGCCACCTCGCCGCCTACGCAGGACTCGCCCCGGCCACCCGGAGCTCGGGTTCCTCGATCCGCGGCGAACAGCCCTCCCGGAGAGGGAATAAGCAGCTCAAACGGGCCTTCTTCCTCTCCGCGTTCGCCGCTCTGGGCGACCCCGCATCGCGGGCCTACTACGACAAGAAGATCGCTCAGGGAAAGCACCACACCCAGGCCCTGCTCTGCCTCGCCCGCCGCAGAGCCGACGTCCTCTTCGCGATGCTCCGCGACGGCACCTTCTACGAAACCCGTCCAACCGCAGCGGTCATCTGACCAGCGGTTTCGCCAACAGATCCACCTGATCGCTCTCGACATCGAACCCGAGTACCGGATGGCTGGGATGGCCGCCCTCGCAATACATCACCACCGGCTTGCCCAACCGCCGCCCGATCGCGGCGAGGAAGCCGCAGAGCACGTCGAGCCGCTCCTGGCCCTGGAGTTCCCGCAGATCAACATCGAAGTCGATCTCCTCCATCGAATGGAAACGGAAGATCGCCAATACATCGGCAGTCGGCCAGACCCGCAGTTCCGCGCACTCCGCGTCAGCCGGGCGAGACAGCACTGCTTCCGCGCGAGGCACCGGAAGCACCATCTCGCCTTCGGAGTACTCGCACATCCAGTCGCTCACCCCAACAAGATCGAGGACCGCCTGCCAGTCCTCCATCGAGGTCTCAGGGACAACCACGTCCGGCAACGACCCCATCAGGTCAGAGTCGAAGAAGCTCTTGACGTCATCCCACAGCAGATCAGCCACGCCGCCATCCTGCCCGCCACACCCTCACAACGCAGACCGATTTCCTTGACCAAACTCATAGGGGCACCCCCCCCGGCCGGAGCGCGCGGACGAGGTCCGGCGCATCCTCCTCTCCTTCGTGGCACCCACCAGGCAGGAGCCCGGCAACCTGCAGTACCACCTGCACGAGCACGAGGACGGCCGCTTCTTCCTCTACGAGGTCTGGCGCTCCCAGGAGGACCTCGACCGCCACAACGCGACGCCCCCACTGCGCGCCTTCCTGGAGAACCTGCCGACCTACCTGGAGGGACCCTCGGACGGCTTCTTCAACACCATGATCAGCCCGTACGAGGAAGGTGTACCGGTCCCCGCGTGAAGGAGCAGCGACGGGCCGCCCGGTCCACGGAACCCGGCGGACGGGTCCGAGCGGTCAGTAGCTCCAGCTGTAGAGGCCGCCACCCGTGGTGATCGCGGATGCCGCCAGCCGGGACACTCCTCGCAGGACCGCGGGCAGATCATCGTCGGTCATCTCGTCCCCGTCGTCAGCTCGGAGCCTCGCGGTCCAGCGGGCTGCGAGCTCTTCCAACTCGGTGGAGTTGGCGTTGGCCAGCGCCCTGACCAACCGCGGCGGCAGAGCGAACACCTCAATGCCATCGTTCAAGGGCGCGGTGACCCACTCCGGCCATGGCCGCCACGCAAGAAGCTGCTCGATCGGCGGTACCTCGGCAGAGGGTTCCGCGAAGTACATGTCCCACTCCGCGATGGCACTGTCCGGCTCCATGAAACGGCAGGTCACCGAAGCAAACGCCGAGCCAGGCCCCCGAAGGCGCGTCTCAGCGGCACTTTCGTCGTCCGGAGCGAGGAAGAACACGATGTCGTGAGCCATCTCAGCATGGTGGCAGTCGGCCGGGCCGAGCGCCTGCCCCGTCCAGAAGAGCTGTTCTCCCTCCTGTGGCCACGGGTGCCGTCGCCGAGGGAAAGGGGCCACGCGTTCCGGGAACCCACGAACGCGGCGGATCAGGTCTGCGCCATGTCCACGAAACGGGAGTAGTGGCCCTGGAACGCCACCGTGATCGTCGCGGTCGGGCCGTTACGGTGCTTGGCGACGATCAGGTCCGCCTCACCGGCGCGCGGCGATTCCTTCTCGTACGCGTCTTCACGGTGCAGCAGGATCACCATGTCGGCGTCCTGCTCGATGGAGCCGGACTCACGGAGGTCGGAGACCATCGGCTTCTTGTCCGTACGCTGCTCGGGACCTCGGTTCAGCTGGGAGAGCGCGATCACCGGCAGTTCCAGCTCCTTGGCGAGGAGCTTGAGGTTTCGGGACATGTCCGAGACCTCCTGCTGACGGCTCTCGGCGCGCTTCGAACCACCGGACTGCATCAGCTGCAGGTAGTCGATGACGACCAGCTTCAGGTCGTTGCGCTGCTTCAGACGACGGCACTTCGCCCGGATCTCCATCATGGAGAGGTTGGGCGAGTCGTCGATGTACAGCGGGGCCGCCGAGACGTCCGGCATCCGCCGGGCCAGTCGCGTCCAGTCCTCGTCCGTCATCGTCCCGGAGCGCATGTGGTGCAGCGCTACACGCGCCTCGGCCGAGAGCAGACGCATCGCGATCTCGTTCCGCCCCATTTCCAGGGAGAAGATCACGCTCGGAAGGTTTCCCTTGATCGAGCAGGCCCGGGCGAAGTCCAGTGCCAGGGTCGACTTACCCATGGCAGGACGGGCGGCGATGACGATCATCTGGCCGGGGTGCAGGCCGTTGGTCAGCGCGTCGAGGTCGGTGAATCCGGTGGGGACACCGGTCATCTCCCCGCTGCGGGAGCCGATCGCCTCGATCTCGTCGAGCGCCCCCTCCATGATGTCGCCGAGCGGCAGGTAGTCCTCGCTGGTGCGCTGCTCGGTGACGGCGTAGATCTCGGCCTGGGCGGAGTTGACGATCTCGTCGACGTCTCCGTCGGCCGCGTAGCCCATCTGTGTGATCTTCGTACCCGCTTCGACCAGCCGGCGCAGCACGGCACGCTCATGGACGATCTCGGCGTAGTAGGAGGCGTTCGCCGCGGTCGGCACCGACTGGACGAGGGTGTGGAGGTACGGCGCGCCACCGACCTTGGTGATCTCGCCGCGCCGGACGAGCTCGGCGGCGACCGTGATCGGGTCGGCGGGCTCGCCCTTGGCGTAGAGATCGAGAATGGCCGTGTAGACGGTCTCATGGGCGGGGCGGTAGAAATCGTGCCCCTTGATGACCTCCACGACCTCCGCGATGGCGTCCTTGGAGAGCAGCATGCCGCCGAGCACCGACTGCTCGGCGTCCAGGTCCTGTGGCGGAACCCGCTCGAATCCCGGAGAGCCGCCGTCCCAGCCGTTGTCACGGTCCCGGTCGTGCTGGTCCTCCCTGCCACTGCGGTCACCACGGTCACCGCGGTCACCACGGCGCTGACGGGAAACAGGCAGACGGTCGCTGGGACCGACGTCGGCCCAGGGCTCGTCCAAAGGCTCCGGAATGCTCACCGGGCCACCTCCTCCCGTCCGCTTCGCGGACCTAGCCATGCCACTCTTTCTTACGGCACAGCACCGACAAACAGGACACCCGACTCCGCTTCCGGAGCTTCGACTTCAGCGCGTTTCCAGGGACGGCCGGAGTACGGGCGACGGTCCACGGTAGGCCGCTCCGCACCGTCAGCCAATCCGGTTATCCACAGGGCATGTGGACGACGGACCAGATGCTGTGGAGAAGTCCGCCGATCCTGTGCACGGACCAGGGGACAGCACTGTGGACAAACTCATAACATCGCCATACACACAGCCCTGACCTGGCATTTTTCCGTCCACCGACTGTGGGGGAGAAAAACTTTCCCGCTTCGCCCAAGATCACCTCGAGCTGCGCGTGGCCCAGCGCACAGACCCCGCGAAAGTAAGGACTCTAAAGGGCTTGCATGTATTACCTGTGGAAGATTGGATTGGCTCTCATGACCAAGGCCCCCGCGACACCGACATCAGGCCGCCGACGCCACGACCGAGAGATCGTCGCACTCGCCGTGCCCGCCTTCGGCGCGCTCGTGGCCGAGCCCCTTTTCCTGATGGTCGACAGCGCGATCGTGGGTCACCTCGGTACCCGGCAACTGGCCGGACTCGGGGTGTCCGCCGCCCTCCTCTCGACCGCCGTCAGCATCTTCGTCTTTCTCGCATACGCCACCACCGCTGCCGTCGCCCGCCGGCTGGGAGCGGGTGATCTCGCCTCCGCGATCAGGCAGGGCATGGACGGCATCTGGCTCGCCCTCCTCCTCGGCGGACTGGTGGTCGCCGCCGTACTTCCCACCGCCCCGTGGATCGTCGATGTCTTCGGCGCCTCCGGGACGGCGGCTCCCTACGCGACCACCTATCTCCGCATCTCGACTCTCGGGATACCGGCCATGCTGGTCGTACTGGCGGCAACCGGAGTTCTGCGCGGACTCCAGGACACCCGTACTCCGCTGTACGTCGCCATCGGCGGTTTCACCGCCAATGCGATCCTCAACGCGGTCCTGGTCTACGGCGTCGGCCTGGGCATCGCAGGGTCGGCCTGGGGCACCGTGATCGCGCAGATGGCCATGGCGGTGGCCTATCTGGTCGTGGTCGTCCGGGGCGCCCGACGGCACAGAGCGTCGCTCCGCCCCGACGCTGCGGGCATCCGCGCGAGCGCTCGGGCCGGGGTACCGCTACTGATCCGTACCCTCTCCCTGCGTGCGGTCCTGGTCATCGCCACCGCGGTCGCCGCCCGACTCGGGGACGTGGACATCGCGGCGCACCAGATCGTCCTCTCGCTCTGGACCCTCACAGCCTTCGCCCTGGATGCCATCGCCATCGCCGGTCAGGCGATCATCGGACGCTTTCTCGGCGCCGGCGACGCCAAGGGCGCGCGTGAAACGTGCCGTCGAATGGTGGAATGGGGCCTCGCCGCGGGGGTGGTGCTCGGCGCGCTCATCGTGCTCGCCCGGCCGCTCTTCATCCCGCTGTTCACCAGCGACTCGTCGGTACGGGACACGCTGCTGCCCGCACTGCTGGTGGTGGCGGTCTCCCAGCCGATCGCCGGCGTCGTCTTCATCTTGGACGGCGTGCTCATGGGCGCCGGGGACGGGCGCTATCTGGCGCTGGCCATGCTCGTGACCTTGGCTGTTTTCGCCCCCGTCGCCCTGCTGATTCCCACTCTCGGCGGCGGGCTCACCGCACTCTGGTGGGCCATGGACCTGATGATGACCGTGCGGCTGATCACCCTGTGGCTGCGCGCCCGCTCAGGGCGGTGGCTGGTCACCGGCGCCACGCGTTGATCGCGGGCGCAGCGAGCTCCCAGCACACCCGCGAACCGTCACGTTTCACGTGAAACGACGTCAGCTCTCGCAGAGACCCACGTTTCACGTGAAACACGAAAATGAAACGCGAAACGACGAAGGGTCGTACCCCGCGGGGTACGACCCTTCACCTAACTCGTACGAGCACTGCCTCAGGCAGCGACGACCTCGACGCCGAGCTGCGCCGCAACCTCAGGGTGCAGGCGCACGGACACCTGGTGTCCGCCAAGCGTCTTGATCGGCGAACCGAACTCGACGCGACGCTTGTCGACCTCCGGGCCACCGGCAGCCTTGATCGCCGAAGCGACGTCGGCCGGGGTGACGGAGCCGAAGAGGCGGCCGGCGTCGCCGGAGCGAACAGCCAGACGAACCTTCACGGACTCGAGCTTGGCCTTGATCTCGTTGGCCTGCTCGATCGTCGCGATCTCGTGGATCTTGCGGGCGCGGCGGATCTGCGCCACGTCCTTCTCGCCACCCTTGGTCCAGCGAATGGCGAAGCCACGCGGGACCAGGTAGTTGCGAGCGTATCCGTCCTTGACGTCGACGACGTCGCCGGCGGCACCGAGGCCAGTGACCTCGTGGGTGAGGATGATCTTCATGTTTGCGTCACCCTTCCCTTATCGCGCGGTGGACGTGTAGGGCAGCAGCGCCATCTCACGGCTGTTCTTGACTGCCGTGGCGACGTCACGCTGGTGCTGAGTGCAGTTGCCCGTAACGCGGCGGGCACGGATCTTGCCACGGTCGGAAATGAACTTCCGCAGCATGTTCGTGTCCTTGTAGTCCACGTACTGGGTCTTGTCCTTGCAGAACGCGCAGACCTTCTTCTTAGGCTTGCGCACAGGCGGCTTCGCCATGGTGTTTCTCCTGTGTGATCAAGAAGTGGGGGTACGAGCCGGACCTAGAAAGGAGGCTCGTCCGAGTAGCCGCCGCCGCTGGAACCGCCGGAGCTTCCGCCCCAGCCGCCCTGGCCCCCGCCCTGCTGGCCGCCGGAGGGTGCGCCGGTTGCCCACGGGTCAGCGCCGGGAGCGCCGCCGCCGCCCTGCTGGCCACCGCCACCGGGACCGCCGCCCCAGTTGCCGCCGCCCTGCTGGCCGCCGCCGTATCCACCCTGGCCGCCCTGGCCACCGCGACCAGCGGTCTTGGTGACCTTGGCCGTGGCGCTCTTCAAGCTGGGGCCGACTTCGTCGACGTCCAGCTCGTAGACCGTGCGCTTGACACCCTCACGGTCCTCGTAGGACCGCTGCTTCAGCCGGCCCTGCACAATGACGCGCATGCCTCGCTGAAGCGACTCCGCGACGTTCTCCGCCGCCTGACGCCAGACCGAGCAGGTGAGGAACAGGCCTTCGCCGTCCTTCCACTCGTTGGTCTGCCGATCGAAGATGCGGGGTGTGGACGCGACACGGAACTTCGCGACCGCCGCACCGGAAGAGGTGAACTTCAGCTCGGGGTCGTCGACGAGATTGCCGACGACCGTGATGACGGTCTCGCCTGCCATGGATGAACCTCTCGGCGGGATTGCTTACTGCTGGCTGCTACTCGAACCCGATGACCGCTGAGCTAGATGCTCAGTGGGTCTCGGGACGGAGGACCTTGGTCCGGAGGACCGACTCGTTCAGGTTCATCTGGCGGTCGAGCTCCTTGACGACCGCAGGCTCGGCCTGCAGGTCGAGGACCGAGTAGATGCCCTCGGGCTTCTTCTTGATCTCGTAAGCGAGCCGACGACGGCCCCAGGTGTCGACCTTCTCAACCTTTCCGTTGCCCTCACGGACGACGGAGAGGAAGTTCTCGATCAGGGGAGAGACAGCGCGCTCTTCCAGATCGGGGTCGAGGATGACCATCACTTCGTAGTGACGCATGTGGAACCCACCTCCTTTGGACTCAGCGGCCACGGTCGTTCCGTGGCAGGAGGGTCGTGATGCGTACGCATCGGTGTCCGTCGGGCGGAACAACGAGCTCGGCAGGCGCCTCAGGGAGAGGGCCGCCGGGCAGGCTCAAGGCAGACACCGGTGCAGACCGTACAGACTACCTGCCATGAACCCCCGGGTTGAAATCCTGGGCCAAGGATGCGCAATCTGTACATATCGGATGTGAGCGGCGTCTCAGCGCGCCGCCCCTTCGGCAGGAGGCACTTTCATGGCCCAGGTAGCGCACACCCGCCCGCGGAACCGCCCCACCGGTTCCCTCTTCGCCACGGACGGCAGGCCCCATCCGCTCCAGGACGCCCTGATGGTGGTGACCGGGGTTCTCGGCGTCCTCGCCTTCGTGACCGCCATGTTCCACAACCTGCATCTGCTCAGCTCGTGGGCCGGACTCATGGGCATCCTGACCGGCGGCTACGGGATGTGGGTGTCCAGGACCACCTGGGAGCGGTTCGCCCTGATCATGGGACTGGGCTCCTCCGCGGTGGGCTTCTACCTCGGAATGGCCCACGGAGGCCTCTTCGGCAGCGTGATCAGCTGACCCGCCACGTCCCGTCCGGGCCCCGGCGGCAGCTCCGCCGGGGCCCGCGGCACACCGGCTCGCGGCCAAGTGCCGTACGGGCCAGAACGGGCGCTCCCCGCTCACAGTAGGCTTCGGCGCGAGAGCCGGAGCCCCTGACCGATGGGGACACACCTGCCGAGGAGCGCCCCGCATGAGCCTGACCCTGAGGACCATCAGCCGCGAGCAGCATCTGGCGTACATCCAGAGTCTGCCCGCGGCCAGTCACTGCCAGGTCCCGGCGTGGGCTGACGTGAAGACGGAATGGCGGTCGGAGAGCCTCGGCTGGTTCGACAACAACGGTCAGATCGTCGGCGCCGGACTTGTGCTGTACCGACAGCTCCCGAAGATCAAGCGGTACCTCGCCTATCTCCCCGAGGGCCCGGTCATCAACTGGTACGCGCCCAACCTGGACGAGTGGCTCCAGCCCATGCTCGCCCACCTCAAGCAGCAGGGCGCCTTCTCGGTGAAGATGGGCCCGCCGGTCGTCATCCGGCGCTGGGACTCCACCGCGATCAAGGCCGGCATCCAGGACCCGGACGTGAAGCGCCTGCGGGACGTGGAGGCGACGGTCATCGAACCGCGTGCCTTCGAGGTCGCCGACCGGCTGCGCAAGATGGGCTGGCAGCAGGGCGAGGACGGCGGCGCTGGCTTCGGTGACGTGCAGCCCCGCTTCGTCTTCCAGGTGCCTCTCGCGAACCGCTCCCTCGAGGACGTCCTCAAGGGCTTCAACCAGCTGTGGCGCCGCAACATCAAGAAGGCGGACAAGGCCGGTGTCGAGGTCGTCCAGGGCGGCTACGAGGACCTCGCCGAGTGGCAGCGGCTGTACGAGATCACGGCCGTGCGCGACCACTTCCGCCCGCGCCCCCTCTCGTACTTCCAGCGCATGTGGTCCGTACTCAACTCCGAGGACCCCAACCGCATGCGGCTGTACTTCGCCCGCCACAACGGGGTCAACCTCTCCGCCGCGACCATGCTGGTCGTCGGCGGACACGTCTGGTACTCCTACGGCGCGTCCGACAACATCGGCCGCGAGGTCCGTCCCTCCAACGCCATGCAGTGGCGCATGCTGCGCGACTCGTACGCGATGGGCGCGACCGTCTACGACCTGCGCGGCATCAGCGACTCCCTGGACGAGACCGACCACCTCTTCGGCCTGATCCAGTTCAAGGTCGGTACGGGCGGGGAAGCCGTCGAGTACGTCGGCGAGTGGGACTTCCCGCTCAACAAGCTCCTGCACAAGGCACTCGACATCTACATGTCCCGCCGCTGACGCGCCCCGGGCCCGGCGAACGACCGGACCCGTCCGCACTGTTGACATCTCCGTACGCTCTGCGATCTCAGACACACCGCAGCCACCAGAAAGGTTCCGGGCCGGCCATGGCGCTCTCCCTCTACGTCGACACCGCGCGCTGGCGGGCGCACCAGAAGTCCGTGATCGATCAGTTCCCGGGACTCGTTCCGGTCTGCAAGGGCAACGGTTACGGCTTCGGGCACGAGCGTCTGGCCGACGAGGCGATCCGCTTCGGCTCGGACATGCTGGCGGTGGGCACGACGTACGAGGCCGCACGGATCAAGGACTGGTTCAGCGGCGACCTGCTCGTCCTCACCCCGTTCCGGCGGGGCGAGGAGCCGGTTCCGCTGCCCGACCGCGTGATTCGCTCGGTCTCCTCCGTCGACGGGGTGCACGGCCTCGTCGGCGCCCGGGTCGTCATCGAGTGCATGAGCTCGATGAAGCGCCACGGGGTCAAGGAGGAGGAGCTCGGACAGCTCCACGCCGCCATAGAGGACGTACGTCTCGAAGGCTTCGCGCTGCACCTCCCGCTGGACCGCACCGACGGTTCGGACGCGGTGGAAGAGGTCATCGGCTGGATGGACCGGCTGCGCAACGCCCGGCTGCCCCTGCACACCATGTTCGTCAGCCACCTCAAGGCGGCGGAACTGGCCCGGCTGCAGCAGCAGTTCCCGCAGACCCGCTTCCGTGCCCGCATCGGCACCCGGCTCTGGCTCGGTGACCACGAGGCCACCGAGTACCGAGGCGCCGTGCTGGACGTGACGCCGGTCGTCAAGGGTGACCGGTTCGGCTACCGGCAGGGCAAGGCGGCGTCGGACGGCTGGCTGGTGGTCGTCGCCGGCGGTACGTCGCACGGGGTCGGCCTTGAGGCTCCCAAGGCGCTGCACGGTGTGATGCCGCGTGCCAAGGGCGTCGCCCGGGCCGGGCTGGCCACGGTCAACCGCAACCTGTCGCCGTTCGTCTGGTCGGGCAAGCAGCGCTGGTTCGCCGAGCCGCCGCACATGCAGGTGTCGATCCTGTTCGTGCCGTCGGACGCCCAGGAACCGCGGGTCGGCGACGAACTCGTGGCGCACCTGAGGCACACCACCACGCAGTTCGACCGCATCGTCGAGCGCTGAGAAGAATCCCGGACATCTGTCGCGGCGGGGCCGGTCAGTCGCCGGC
>NZ_JBHWZJ010000059.1:0-26017 GCF_042728415.1 Streptomyces sp. NPDC060198
GCCCCGTAATGCCCGGTGGATCGGCGCGCGGCGTCAGATGCGGTGCATCGCAAGGCGGAGGAGCGTCCGCATACTGGATGTATGCGGACGCTCCGACAACGCGGCGAGGTGCCGTAGCTGTCGTCGCGCACCCGCCAGGAATCGCGGGACAACCCTTAGGGTGGAGGCCGTGAACTTCCCCCTGACTTCCGCCGAGAGCGACACCGGTGCCCCCGCCTGCTCCGCCAAGGGCTGCCGCGCGGACGCGGTGTGGGTGCTCGCCTGGAACAACCCCAAGCTGCACACCCCGGAGCGCCGCAAGACCTGGCTGGCCTGCGAGGAGCACCGCGAGCACCTGTCGCAGTTCCTGGGCGTACGCGGTTTCCTGAAGGACGTCGTACCGCTGGCCGACTGGGAGGCTCCGGCGGAGGGCTGAACGCCCGCAGGGCCTCCCGCCCCGTGTCCGGTACGCCGGTCAGCCGCCGATCGACGACATCGGCCGGTCGGGCTGGAGGAACGACGGGTCGTCCAGGCCCGATCCCGCCTTCTTGCCCCACATGGCGACGCGCCAGAGCCGGGCGATCTCCTCGTCGGCCGCGCCGGAGCGCAGCGCGGTCCGCAGGTCGGTCTCCTCTCGGGCGAAGAGGCAGGTGCGGACCTGTCCGTCGGCGGTGAGCCGGGTGCGGTCGCAGGCCCGGCAGAACGGGCGGGTCACCGAGGCGATGACCCCGACGCGGTGCGGACCGCCGTCCACGGTCCAGCGTTCGGCGGGGGCGGAGCCGCGTGCCCCGTCGTCCTCGGCGGTGAGCGTGAAGCGGGTGCGCAGCGAGGCGAGGATGTCACCGGCGGTGATCATTCCGTCGCGCTTCCAGCCGTGCTGGGCGTCCAGGGGCATCTGCTCGATGAAGCGGAGTTCGTATCCGTGGTCGACGGCCCAGGCCAGGAGTTCAGGGGCCTCGTCGTCGTTGAGCCCGGGCATGAGGACGGAGTTGACCTTGACGGGGGTGAGGCCCGCCTCGTGCGCGGCGGCGAGTCCGTCCAGCACGTCCTGGTGCCGGTCGCGGCGGGTCAGCGTCTTGAAGACGTCCGGCCGCAGGGTGTCCAGGGAGACGTTGACCCGGTCGAGCCCGGCGGCTTCGAGGGCGGCGGCGGTGCGCCCCAGCCCGATGCCGTTGGTGGTGAGGGACATCCGGGGGCGGGGCGTCAGGGCGGCGCACTGCTCGACGATGCCCACGAGGCCGGGGCGGAGCAGGGGCTCGCCGCCGGTGAACCGCACCTCGGTGATGCCGAGCAGCTCGACGCTGATCCGGACGAGCCTGACGATCTCCTCGTCGCTGAGGAGCTCGCTCTTGCCGAGCCACTGGAGCCCTTCTTCGGGCATGCAGTAGGTGCAGCGGAGATTGCACTTGTCGGTCAGGGAGACACGCAGGTCGGTGGCGACCCGGTCGTAGGTGTCGATGAGCATGTGCACCCTCCCCCGATGACTTTCACGGAAATCCGTGATGCGGTCCTGGCTCTTCTCTCTTCCGAGACTACGCGAGCCGGGCGGCCGGGCCCCGCGCACGGTGGCCTCACGACCGCGCCGGTCACGTCATGAGGACTCTACGACGCGACCGGCGTGGGAGGGCGCGCCGAATCCGCACGCTTGTGTGAACTTTCCGGCTCAGTGCGCGGCGACACCGGTGAGGGACTTGACCTCCAGCTCGGCGTACTTGCCCTTGTCGGGCTCTTCCTTGGAGAGCAGGGAGCCGACCAGGCCGAGCAGGAAGCCCAGCGGGATGGAGATCAGGCCGGGGTTCTCCAGCGGGAACCAGGCGAAGTCGACGTCCGGGAACATCGAGGACGGCTTGGAGGAGACGACCGGCGAGAAGAGCACCAGCAGGACGGAGGAGGCGAGCCCGCCGTAGATGGACCAGAGGGCGCCCTGGGTGGTGAACCGCTTCCAGAAGAGGCTGTAGAGGATCGTCGGCAGGTTGGCGGAGGCGGCGACGGCGAAGGCCAGGGCGACCAGTCCGGCCACGTTGAGGTCGCGGGCCATGGCGCCGAGGCCGATGGAGACGATGCCGATGGCGACGGTGGCCCACTTGGCGGCGCGGACCTCCTCCTTCTCCGTCGCCTTCCCCTTGCGGATGACGTTGGCGTAGATGTCGTGGGCGAAGGACGACGAGGACGCCAGGGTGAGTCCGGCGACCACGGCGAGGATGGTGGCGAAGGCGACGGCGGAGATCACCGCGAGCAGTACGGCGCCGCCGGTGGAACCGGAGCCGCCGCCGATCTCCAGGGCGGCCAGCGGGGCCGCGGTGTTTCCCGCCTTGTTGGAGGCGACGATGTCGTCCGGCTTGAGCAGCGCGGCGGCGCCGAAGCCGAGCACGATCGTCATCAGGTAGAAGGCGCCGATGATGCCGATGGCCCAGTTGACGGACTTACGGGCGGCCTTGGCCGTGGGCACGGTGTAGAAGCGGATCAGGATGTGCGGCAGGCCGGCGGTGCCGAGGACCAGGGCGATGCCGAGGGAGAGGAAGTCCAGCTTCGAGGTCCCGGTGGCACCGTACTTCAGGCCGGGTTCCAGGAAGGCGTGGCCCTTGCCGCTGTTGGTGGCGGCGGTGCCCAGCAGGTCCGAGATGTTGAAGTGGAACTTCAGCAGGATCAGGAAGGTGATGAGCAGGGTGCCCGCGATGAGCAGAACGGCCTTGACCATCTGCACCCAGGTGGTGCCCTTCATGCCGCCGATGGTGACGTAGACGATCATGAGCAGGCCGACCAGGGCGACGATGGCGATCTTCCCGCCGTCGCTGGTGATGCCGAGCAGCAGCGAGACGAGCACACCGGCGCCGGCCATCTGGGCGAGCAGGTAGAAGATCGAGACGACGATGGTGGAGGCGCCGGCGGCGGTTCGCACGGGGCGCTGGCGCATGCGGTAGGCGAGGACGTCGCCCATCGTGTAGCGGCCGGAGTTGCGCAGGGGTTCGGCGACCAGGAGCAGGGCGACGAGCCAGGCGACGAGGAAGCCGATGGAGTAGAGGAAGCCGTCGTAGCCGAAGAGCGCGATGGCTCCGGCGATGCCGAGGAAGGAAGCGGCGGACATGTAGTCGCCGGAGACGGCGAGTCCGTTCTGGAAGCCGGTGAACTGGCGTCCGCCCGCGTAGAAGTCGGCGGCGCTCTTGGTCTGGCGGCCTGCCCACACGGTGATGCAGAGGGTCGCGACGACGAAGACCGCGAAGAGGGTGATGATCAGCGTCCGGTGGTCGCTCGCGCCTTCGGCGGCGAGCTGGACGGCGGGGTGCGCGACCTGGGCGGCGCTCATGCGTCGGCCTCCATACGGGACTTGATGGCTGCGGCCTTCGGGTCGAGCTTGGTGGCGGCGTGGCGGGAGTAGAGCCACGCGATGAGGAAGGTCGTGGCGAACTGGGCGAGTCCGAGGACGAGCGCGACGTTGATGTTGCCGACGATCTTGGTGCCCATGAAGTCGCCCGCGTAGTTGCAGAGCAGGACGTACAGCAGGTACCAGGTGACGAAGGCGACGGTCAGCGGGAAGGCGAACGACCGGTGTGAGTGGCGCAGTTCGGCGAATTCCGCGCTCTCCTGCACCTCGAGGTAGGCCTCGGTGGTGGGCTGGGCCGGACTGGTGTCCGTACCGCCCTCTGGCGGCGGTGCATCGGTAGCCACGGAATCTCCTCGCGACGCGGGTGCGGTGATGGGGGACGTGATCGGTCTCATGGGGAACCTCACTGGATCGGTCGTGCGACTCCCCTGACAACGGCACGTGCGGCGCGACGAAGCGGTTCACCACCTCTTTCGGCCGCCGGGGTGACGGGAAAGCGCCCCGAACGGCCCTCGGAGATCACCCTTCGAACTCGTTTGCCTCAATTCATTGATGCGCGGCGATGATCGACGCTAATTTCACTGGTCATGTACCCGACCAGACACGCAAGGTGCCGGTCGGCTGATACGGATGATGTGGAGAACCCATGGCTCATCTGGCATCCAGGCGCGTGACGGCACTCGCGCTGCCCCTAGGACTCGCGCTCACCGCTTCCCTCGGCATCCTGCCGGCCACCGCCGCCTCGGCCGCCCCGGCCCCGGCCGTGTCGCTGGACGGCCCGAAGCTCAGTTACGTCGTGAACACCGAAGGCAGTCGTAAGACCGTCGAGCAGGTCGAGCGGGCCGTCGCGAAGGCCGGCGGCACGATCGTCGTCGCGTACGACCAGATCGGCGTCCTCGTCGTCCACTCGCAGAACCCCGCGTTCGCCCAGACCGTCCGCAAGGTGCGCGGCGTCGAATCGGCGGGTGCCACGCGCACCAACCCGATCGTCCCGCAGGCGACCACTGACGTCGGTGCGGCGGCGCAGCCGCTCACGGCGGCGGAGGCTGCCGGTGCGGCCGCGGACGCGACCGCGTCCCAGGACCCGCTGGAGCCCTTGCAGTGGGACCTGCCCGCCATCAAGGCGGACAAGGCGCGGCAGATCGATCCGGGCAGCAGGAACGTCACGGCCGCGGTGATCGACACGGGCGTCGACGACACCCACCCGGACCTCGCCCCCAACTTCGACGCGGCGGCCTCCGCCAACTGCGTCTCCGGCGTACCCGACACCACGCCGGGTTCCTGGCGCCCCGCCGCGGGCGAGAGCGACCACGGCACCCACGTCGCAGGAACCATCGCCGCCGCGAAGAACGGCATCGGCGTCACGGGCGTGGCCCCGGGCGTGAAGGTCGCCGGGATCAAGGTCGCGACCACGGACGGGTTCTTCTACACGGAGGCCGTCGTCTGCGGCTTCGTCTGGGCCGCCGAGCACGGCGTCGACGTGACGAACAACAGCTACTACACCGACCCGTGGCTCTACAACTGCAAGAACGACCCCGACCAGGGCGCCCTGGTCGAGGCGCTCGGCCGGGCCACCCGGTACGCGGAGCGCAAGGGTGTCGTGAACGTCGCGGCGGCCGGCAACTCCGCCCACGACCTGGCCGCCGACTCCATCGAGGACTCGACGAGCCCCAACGACACCGTCACCGAGGACCGCGTCATCGACCCGCGCACCTGCCTCGACATTCCGTCGATGCTGCCGGGCGTGGTGACCGTCTCCGCGACGGGGGCCAAGGGCCTCAAGTCGTCGTACTCGAACTACGGTTACGGCGTGATCGACGTGGCCGCCCCCGGTGGCGACTCGACGATCTACCAGAAGCCCGACGCCCCGGCGACCAGTGGCCTCATCCTCTCCACGACGGTCGGCGGCGGCTACAACTACAAGGCCGGTACCTCGATGGCGACCCCGCACGTCGTCGGCGTCGTGGCCCTGATCAAGTCGCGGCACCCGCACGCCTCGGCCGCCGCGGTGAAGGCGCTGCTGGCCCTGGAGGCCGACGCCACCGCGTGCGGAGCACCGTACGACATCGACAGCGACGGCACCGTCGACGCGGTCTGCGAGGGCGGCAAGGCGTACAACGGCTTCTACGGAGCCGGCAACGTGGACGCGCTGGACGCGGTCCGCTTCTGACCGCCGCGGCGTGGCACGGGGAGGGACCGGGCGAACGCGTCCCGGTCCCTCCCCCGCGTGTTCCTACGGCTTGACGAGGACCTTCAGCGCGGTGCGCTCGTCCATCGCCCTGTATCCGGCCGGCACCTCGTCCAGTCCGACCGCCAGGTCGAAGACGGGCGACGGGTCGATGGTGCCGTCCAGCACGTCGGGGAGCAGCTCGGGGATGTAGGCGCGGACCGGGGCGACGCCGCCGCGCAGGGCGACGTTGCGGTTGAACATGTCCCCGAGGTCCAGGCCGGTGCCGCTGCCGTGCGGGACGCCGACGTAGCCGACCGCCCCGCCGTCGCGGGCGATCCCGAAGGCGGTCCGCATGGACTGCTCGGTGCCGACCGCCTCGATGACGCTGTGCGCGCCGGCGCCGCCGGTCAGCTCGCGTACGGCGGCCACGGCCTCCTCGCCACGCGCCGCGACGACGTCGGTGGCGCCGAAGGCGCGGGCGATGTCGGTACGGGCGGTGTGGCGGCCGAGCGCGATGATCCGGTCGGCGCCGAGGCGCTTGGCGGCCATGACGCCGCAGAGGCCGACCGCGCCGTCACCGACGACCGCGACGGTGGAACCGGGCTTCACCCCGGCGCCCACGGCGGCGTGGTGGCCGGTGCCCAGGACGTCGGAGAGGGCCAGCAGCGCGGTGAGCAGTCGGTCGTCCGAGGCGGCATCGGCGGGGAGCTTGACGAGGGTGCCGTCGGCGAAGGGGACCCGGACGGCCTCGCCCTGGCCGCCGTCGGATCCCTCGGAACCCCAGAACCCGCCCTGCGGGCAGGAGGTGTGGAGGCCGTCGGCGCAGTAGGCGCAGGTGCCGTCCGACCAGACGAAGGGGGCGACGACGAGGTCGCCGGCCCCGAAGCCGGTGACGTCGGAGCCGGCCTGCTCGACGATGCCGAGGAACTCGTGGCCTATGCGCTGGCCGGGCTTGCGGGCGGACTCGCCGCGGTAGGCCCACAGGTCGCTGCCGCAGATGCAGGCGCGCAGCACCCGTACCACCGCGTCGGTGGGCTGCTGGACGACCGGGTCAGGCACGTCCTCCACCCGGATGTCGTGCGGGGCGTGGATGACGGTGGCGCGCATGTGGGGGTCCTCGCTGGTTTCAGACGGTTTCAACCTTTCCACGGTACGCCCCCGTCGCCATGAGCCCCCGTACGCCCCCGACCGCTCCGGTGGTGAGCAGGAGCTGGGCGGCGACGTAGGTGAGCATGACGAGGAAGTCGTGGGCGGGCGGCTGCGGCCAGTCGGCCACCCCGGTGGCGATCAGCGAGTCGGAGAGCAGGAAGAGCGCCCCGCCGGCGGCGGCGTACCGGCCGAGGACGCCGGAGCGCCAGGCCATGGTGGCGAGCAGCAGGCTGTACCCGGTCATCGGCAGGCGCATCCCGGCCGGCAGGTCGCCCCACATCGCCACCAGGACGGCGGTGAGCAGGGCCGCGTAGACGCAGCCCGCCGTCCGTGAGGCCCGCGCGCGGCCGAAGAGCCGGAGGTAGCAGAGGTGGCCGACGGCGAAGGAGCCCATGCCGAGGAGGAAGGCGGTGTCGTGGTCCACCATCAGGGCCACGTCGCCGCCCCATCCGAAGAGCAGCGCGGCGATCAGCCACCGGGGCCCGCCCCGGACGGCGGCGTACGCGGCGAGCACCGGCATCAGCAGCGGCTTGGCGAGAAGGTGGGCGGTGTCCGCCCCGGCCAGCAACCCGCCCAGGTCGGCCGCGGACAGCACGAGATACCCGGCGAGCAGCAGGGGCGCGGCCCGAGCCGTCCGCGCGGCGCGCGTCCCACCCGCGGGCGCGCCCCCGGCGCGGCCGGTCATCCGGCGGTCCCGGCGGTCCCGGTGACCGGGGGGTGTTGCGGGGCGGCCGTGGCGGTACCGGTGGTGGCGGGCTGCCAGCCGGGCCCCCGGAAGACGCGTCCGGCGCGCTCGCTCCAGCTCGTGGCCGCGCGGACGTCGCGGGCGATCGCCGCGTACTCGTGGGTGGCGACGCGCAGCGGGTTGTGGGTGGCGATGTTCTTGGTGAGGCCGTAGACGGGCCGTTCCCTCTCCTCGGTGAACGACCCGAAGAGCCGGTCCCAGAGGATCAGGATGCCCCCGAAGTTCCGGTCCAGGTAGCCGCCCTGGGAGGCGTGGTGCACCCGGTGGTGCGAGGGCGTGTTGAGGACGTACTCGAAGGGGCGGGGCAGCTTCCCGACGCGTTCGGTGTGCACCCAGAACTGGTAGACGAGGTTGGCGGACTGGCAGAAGGCGAGCGCGGCGGGGTGCACCCCGCAGGCGACCATCGGCAGGTAGAACGGCCAGACGGTCGCGGAGGTCCAGGGCTGGCGCAGTGCGGTGGTGAGGTTGAACTTCCGGCTGGAGTGGTGGACCACGTGGCAGGCCCAGAGCAGGCGGACGACGTGGTGGCCGCGGTGGGACCAGTAGTAGAGGAGGTCCTGGGCGAGCAGCATGAGCAGGACCGTCCACCACAGGACGGGGACCCGCAGCGGGGTGAGTTCGTACACCGCCGTGTAGATCGCGAGGATCGGAATCTTCCACAGCAGGTCGAAGCCGAGCGAGCCGAGCCCCATGGTGACGCTGGTGGCCGCGTCCCTGGTGTCGTAGCCGGCGGCGTCCTCGTCCGGGTGGAAGCGGTAGCTGATCATCTCGACGAGGGCGAGCAGGACGAAGGCCGGCAGGGACCACAGCACGACATCGGGCAGGTTCGGCTCCATGCGATGAACCGTAGGGCTGCGACGGGGCGGCGGAACAGACGTGGTTACCACCAAGTAAGCGGGAGGAACCACCCCTGTTGTTTGGTGAGTTCCACCAACACGGGCCGCTGCGGGTTCACACCCCGGCCATCCCCAGCAGCGTCCCGGCCGCGTAGGTGACGCCCATCGCCACCGCTCCCCCGCCGGCGTTGCGCAGCACCGCCGGGGCCACCGGAGCGTTGCCGAGGCGGGCGCTCCACCAGCCGGTCGCCGTGAGGGCCACGAGCACCGAGACCACGGTCACCAGCAGCCGATACGACGACGGGGGCAGCACGATCGCGAGCAGCGGCAGCAGCGCGCCCCCGGTGAACGCGAGGAAGCTGGCGCCCGCCGCGTGCCAGGGGTTGGTGAGCTCGTCGGGGTCGATGCCGAGCTCCACCTCCGCGTGAGCGCGCAGTGCGTCGCGTTCGGTGAGCTGGAGGGCCGCCTCGCGGGCGACCTCGCGGCTGAGGCCCTTGCCTTCCAGCAGGTCGGTCAGCTCGACGAGTTCCGCCTCGGGTTCGTCGCGGAGCTCACGGCGCTCGGTGGCGAGGGCGGCCTTTTCGGAGTCGCGCTGGGTGGAGACGGAGACGTACTCCCCGGCGGCCATGGACATCGATCCCGCCAGCAGTCCGGCGAGCCCCGCCGTGAGCAGCGCGCTGCGGTCACCCGTGGCACCCGCCACACCGACGACGAGGCCGGCCGTGGAGACCACGCCGTCGTTGGCTCCGAGGACTGCGGCCCGCAGCCAGTTCAACCGGGTTCCGAGGGCCCCGTCGTGGGGCTCGTCGTGCTGCGGGGCGCCTTGGGTGTCCGTCACCCGCGGATCGTCTCACCGCACGGGGAACGAGCGGGAGGACCCCTACCGCATCGGCGTCCGGAAGGCGGCCGAATAGGGGACTGTCGGTCTCGGCCCGTATTCTCTGTGACCATGCTCGACGACCGTCAGACCGCAGCGCCGTGGCCGGCCGCGTATCCCCAGGGGTACGCGGTCGTCGACGTGGAGACCACCGGACTCGCCCGCGACGACCGGATAGTGTCCGCCGCCGTCTACCGCCTGGACGCCCGGGGCGAGATCGAGGACCACTGGTACACGCTGGTGAACCCGGAGCGCGACCCGGGGCCGGTGTGGATCCACGGCCTGACCACCGAGGTGCTCGAAGGTGCCCCGCTCTTCGCGGAGATCGCCGGGCAGCTCTCGGAGTACCTCACCGGCCGGGTGCTGGTCGCCCACAACGCCGCGTTCGACTGGTCGATGATCGCCCGTGAGTACGCGCGCGCCTCCGTGGTCGCCCCGGTCGAGCAGCGGCTCTGCACCATCGCTCTGGCCAAGGAGCTGCGGCTGCCGCTGCCCAACCACAAGTTGTCCTCCCTGGCCTCGCACTTCGGGGTCGTCCAGGAGCAGGCGCACCACGCGCTGGACGACGCCCGGGTGCTGGCCGAGGCGTTCCGGCCGAGCCTGCGGGCGGCGGCGCGGGACGGGGTGCGGCTGCCGCTGCTGGAGTGCCGGCCGCTGACCGAGTGGTCGGACTCGCCGGTGCGGCCGAAGATCGGTCACCAGCCGTCGTACGGGCAGAACAGCTGGCGCCCCTCGCGGAAGCGGGCCGCCTGTCCGTACCCCAATCCGGGGCGGTACAGCGCGGACCAGCCGTTGAAGCAGGGCATGCGGGTGGCGTTCTCCGGGGACACCTCGGTCGACCGCGAGCTGCTGGAGGACCGCGCGGTGGAGGCCGGACTGCACATCGCGACGAGTGTGTCGCGTCTCACCAGCCTGCTGGTGACCAACGACCCGGACTCCGCGACCTCGAAGACGGTCAAGGCGAAGTCGTTCGGCACGCCGGTGGTGGACGAGGCGGCCTTCACCCATCTGCTGCGGGACGTGGCACCGGCCGCTCCACCGGCATAGGAGTGAACCGGCGGCGACTCGCCCGGCCGCCGCTCGCCCGCCGCTCGCCCGCGTCCCACCCTGTGGCGCATGGCACGTTGTGAGGTCTGCGGAAACGACTACGGGATGTCCTTCGAGGTGCACGCGCAGGGCGCGGTGCACGTCTTCGACTGCTTCGCCTGCGCCATCCACCGCATGGCGCCGATCTGCGAGCACTGCCGTGTGCAGGTGATCGGGCAGGGCGTCGAGGTGGACGGGCACTGGTTCTGCGGCGGCCACTGCGCCCGCGCCGAGGGAAAGGCGGGCATCGTGGACAAAGTGTGACGGGTCCCCCGGACCACCCCACCGTGACGCACCCCATGACCCCGGTTGTACGGTCATGGGGTGTACCGCTTCCTGTTGACCCGGCAGTGGGTGCTCGTCACCCTCCTCGTCCTCGTCCTGATCCCGACCATGGTCGAGCTGGGCTTCTGGCAGCTGCACCGCCATCAGCACAAGGTCGTGCAGAACGCCCTGATCGCACGGAACCTCTCCGCCGATCCGGAGCCCGTCCAGCGGCTCACTTCGCCCGGTCACACCGTGCCCCGCGCGGACTACTGGCGCACGGTCAGCGCCCGCGGCACCTTCGACACCGCCCACGAGGTCGTGGTGCGCCGCCGCACGTCCGACGACGGCCGGATCGGGGTGCACGTCCTCACCCCGATGAACCTCGACGGCGGCGGCACCGTCATGGTGAACCGCGGCTGGGTCGAGTCCGCCGCGGACCAGTCGGCCTTCCCCGACGTACCGGCCGCCCCCAAGGGCGACGTCACCGTCACCGGACGGCTGATGGCGGACGAGACGACGGGCACCAGCGGCATCAAGGACCTCAAGGGACTGCCGGACCGCCAGGTCATGCTGATCAACAGCGCCCAGCAGTCGGCGCTGCTCTCCCGCCCGGTCCTCGGCGGCTACATCGAGATGACCGGGCCCGCGGCGGCGGGGAACTCACCCGAGCAGATCGCCACCCCCGACCACGATTCGATCGGCCCCCACATGGCGTACGCCGTGCAGTGGTGGCTGTTCGCGGCCGGAGTACCGGTCGGCTGGACGGTGCTGGTACGCCGGGAGAAGCGCGACCGTGCCGAGGCTGCGGCGCGGGCCGCCGCGGAGGGGGCCGGGGAGCCGGAGCCCGCCCGCGTGTAGGAAACCTCGGGCACGCGTCCACCCGGACGGCCCCGCCCCGCCGGCATCCCGCCTGCTTAGCAACGGCCCCATTCGGGAAAACGCAACTGCGTGACTCAACGTATCGAGGACTACGCCCTCATCGGCGATCTCCAGACGGCCGCACTCGTCGGCAGAAACGGTTCCGTCGACTGGCTCTGCCTGCCCCGCTTCGACTCGGGCGCCTGCTTCGCGGCGCTGCTCGGCGACGAGGACAACGGGCACTGGCGGATCGCGCCCGAGGGCACCGCCGCGTCCGACACCTGCACCCGCCGCGGCTACGCCGGTGACTCGCTCGTCCTGGAGACGTACTGGGAGACCCCCACCGGCACCGTCAAGGTCATCGACTTCATGCCGATGCGCGACAAGTCGCCCGACCTGATGCGGATCGTCGAGGGGGTCAGCGGGAGCGTCGAGATGAGCTCGGTGCTGCGGCTCCGCTTCGACTTCGGCTCCATCGTGCCGTGGATGCGCCGCTCGCACGGCCACCGGGTGGCGGTCGCCGGGCCGGACTCGGTCTGGCTGCGCAGCGACCCGCCGGTCAAGACGTGGGGGCAGCAGTTCAGCACCTGTTCCTCCTTCACGGTCGCCGAGGGCGAGCAGGTGGCGTTCGTCCTGACCTGGCACCCCTCGCACTCGCCTCGCCCGAAGCTGATCGACCCGTACAAAGCGCTGAAGCACACCTTGAAGGACTGGGCGAAGTGGTCGGCGACCTGCACGTACCGGGGGAAGCACCGGGACGCGGTGCTCAGGTCGCTGATCACACTGAAGGCGCTGACGTACCGGCCGACCGGCGGGATCGTGGCGGCCCCGACCACCTCGCTCCCCGAGGAGATCGGCGGCGTACGGAACTGGGACTACCGCTACTGCTGGCTGCGGGACGCCACCCTGACCCTCGGCGCCCTGCTCTCGGCCGGCTATCTGGACGAGGCGGCGGCCTGGCGGGACTGGCTGCTGCGCGCCGTCGCCGGCGACCCGGCCGACCTCCAGATCATGTACGGACTGGCAGGTGAGCGCCGGCTGCCCGAGACGGAGCTGCCCTGGCTGTCCGGGTACGAGGGCTCCCGGCCGGTCCGCACCGGCAACGCGGCGGTCCGTCAGCTCCAGCTCGACGTGTACGGCGAGGTCATCGACGCACTCCGCCTCGCCCGGGACGCGGGCCTGAGCGACAAGCCGCACGCCTGGAACCTCCAGCTCAGCCTGCTCGGCTTCCTGGAGTCCACCTGGCGCGAGCCCGACGAGGGCCTGTGGGAGATCCGGGGCGAGCGGCAGCACTTCGTCCACTCCAAGGTGATGGCCTGGGTCGCGGCTGACCGCGCGGTCGCCTCCCTGGAGTCCGACCCCTCCCTGCCCGGCGACCCGGACCGCTGGCGCGCGATGCGCGACGCGGTGCACGCCGAGGTGTGCGAGAAGGGGTACGACCCCGTACGGAACACCTTCACCCAGTCGTACGGCTCGAAGGCGCTGGACGCGGCGACGCTCCTCATGGTCCGTACGGGTTTCCTGCCGCCGGACGACCCGCGGATCGTCGGCACGGTCGACGCGATCCGCGCGGAGCTGGGCAGCGACGGCCTGGTCCGCCGCTACAGCACCGAGGGAGCGTCGGTGGACGGGCTGCCGGGCGAGGAGGGGGCCTTCATCGTCTGCACGTTCTGGCTCGCGGACGCGCTGCTGCGGACCGGGCGCCCCACCGAGGCGGAGGAGCTCTTCGAGCGGCTGCTGGAGCTGCGCAACGACGTGGGCCTGCTGGCCGAGGAGTACGACACGGTGACGGGCCGCCAGCTGGGGAACTACCCGCAGGCGTTCAGCCACATCGGGCTGGTGAACACGGCGGTGGCCCTCGCCGGGGACGAGGCGGCAGGATAGGGCCATGGATCTTGGACTGAAGGACCGCGTCTACGTCGTCACCGGGGCCAGCCGGGGACTCGGCAACGCCGCGGCGACCGCTCTGGCGGCGGACGGCGCGAAGGTGCTCATCACCGGACGGGACGAGAAGAGCGTCACGGCCGCCGCTGCCGAGCTGGGACCGGACGCCCTCGGCGTCGCGGCCGACAACGGTGACCCGACGGCCGCCCGGATGATGCTGAACACCGCGAAAGAGAGGTTCGGGCGGCTCGACGGGGTACTGATCAGCGTCGGCGGGCCGCCGCCCGGCACCGCAGCCGGCAACACCGACGAGCAGTGGCAGTCCGCCTTCGAGTCGGTCTTCCTCGGCGCGGTGCGCCTGGCCCGCGCGGCGGCGGCCGAACTCGGCGAGGGCGGGGTCATCGGCTTCGTGCTCTCCGGCTCGGTACACGAGCCGATCCCCGGCCTCACCATCTCCAACGGGCTGCGCCCGGGGCTGGCCGGTTTCGCCAAGTCCTTGGCGAACGAGCTCGGGCCGCGCGGCATCCGGGTGATCGGCCTGCTGCCCTCCCGCATCGACACCGACCGGGTGCGCGAGCTCGACGCGCTCTCCGGCGACGCGGACGCGGCTCGCACCGCGAGCGAGGCCCGCATCCCGCTGCGCCGGTACGGCACGCCCGAGGAGTTCGGGAAGACCGCGGCCTTCCTGCTCTCCCCCGCCGCGTCCTACCTCACCGGCATCATGCTGCCGGTGGACGGCGGTACCCGGCACGGGTTCTGAGTCCGGGCCGGCGTACCGCTCCGTCAGGTGACGCGTTCCGCGCGGTGCTTGACGGCCTTCAGCAACACCTCGGCCGGCAGCTCGTCCAGCCCGGCCGAGGCGCGGGCGTGGGCCATCGCCTCGTCGGAGAGGCCGCGGAGCGCCTCCGCCGGGACGGCGTGCGATTCCAGGCGCATGCGGATGCGGGCCTGCGGGGCGGTGCGGCGGCCGGTCAGCGCGACCTGGGCGCGGGCGACTCCGTCGAGGTTGCCCGCCTCCGCGGCGAGCACGCCCTCCAGGGCCCGGCCCCGCAGCAGCGCCCCCTCGCCGTCGCCGCTGTCGACCAGCACCGTGGCGAGCCGGGCCCGCCGCAGTTGGGCGAGCAGCCACCACAGGGCGAGGACGACGAGCACGGCGAGGATGGCGATAACGGTCGGCCACCACCAGCTCTCGTCACGCCAGCGGCCCCGGTCCGCGTCGCTGAGCAGCACGTCGGACTTCCCGTTCCACGGGAACCAGGACGGCACCGCGGCGCCGAGGCCGGTGGCGAGCACGGTGCCGCCGACGGCGACGAGGATCAGTCCGGCGAGGGCGAGCAGGACCCGGTTGACCGTGCGGAGCATGGCGCTCATCCCTTCTTGGCGGCCCGGTGGACGCGCACGGAAAGCTTCGGCGGTCTGGCGAGGCCGAGTTCGGCGATGGCGGTGGTGAGCGCGGACTCCAGGTCGGCCCGTACCTCGCCGAGTTCGCGGAAGTGCGAGACGGCCCGTACGGCGGCCTTGCGGCGTCCCGACCTGACGCGTACGGACTGCACACCGGACACCTCCTGGGCCCGGTCGCGCAGGACCAGGGCCGCCGCGGTGCGGTCGAGGGCCGCGCGCACCCCGTGGTGCCTGCGGCTCATCGTCAGCAGGGAGCGCAGCCCCGGGGTGAGGGCGATCAGGAGCAGCCACAGTCCGAGCGCGGCGGCGATCCCGGCGCCGGTGAGCACCCAGACGTCGTCGAGGGAGCGTTCGGCGAGGCCGTCGGCGAGTGAGCGCCGCCACCGCATCGCCGGGTGGTCGGCGCGTACGGCCGCCACGTCGTAGAGGAAGAGCCCCGAGGCGCCGAGCACCACGAGCGCGAGGAGTGCGGCGGGGATGCGACGGGCCGACCAGAAGCGCCCGGCCCGTCCGCGGACCGGTTCCTCCGCCGCGGGGACGGACCGGTAGGTGGACGAGGAGGCGTTCCGTTCGGGGCCGAGCGGTTCCGGCACGACGACGGGGAGCCGCTGCGTGCTGTGCTGGGGGCCGTCCGGGCCGTCGGAGTAGGAGGGCTCGCTCACCGGATCCTCCCCTGTCCCGAGGAACCCGTCGCCGCCGAGTGCAGGCGTTCGATCCTTACGGCCACCTCGGGCACCTCCATTCCCGCCAGCGTCCTGACCCGCTCGGCCACCTGCCGGCGCACTGCCCCGCACTGGCGGCCGATGTCACTGGGATAGCCGAGCTCCAGGCTGACGTGTACCCGCGCGGAGTCCCGGTGAACGGTGACCGAGGCATTGGGCGGTGAGCCGTCCTCGGGGACCTCGTCGATCGCCTCCCGGGCGGCCTGTGCCGCGATCTTCGCGACGACCCGGTCGGCGATCCGGGTCTCGCCGCGCTCCGCCGCGGGAACCGGGCCGGTCACCGGGGTCACCGTTGCCGGTCGCCGCGCTCGCGACTCCGGAAGAAGTCGCCGGGTTCCCAGTCGCCGTCCAGGAAGCGGCCGGCGACGAAGCCGACCGCGCCCAGTGCGGCGACCAGCAGGAAGGCACCGAATCCGCCGAAATACCCGGCGAACCCGAGCGCCATGCCGGCCACCATGCCGACCACGGCCATGCTCATGCTGACTCCTCAACTCCCTTGTCGGACAGGGGTAAACGGACCCGTCGGACCGGCGGTGGGCCGGGCCGACGGATGTGACGGGCGGCCGGGTGCACGGTGTCGTCCGGACTACTGGACCCGGGAGGAGGACCCGTCGTCCTCGTCGTCCTCCTCGTCGGGCAGCTTCACGTCGCTGACCGCGATGTTGACCTCGACCACTTCGAGCCCGGTCATCCGCTCCACGGCGGCGACGACGTTCTCGCGGACGTCGCGGGCCACCTCGTGGATGGCCACGCCGTAGTCGACGACGATCTCCAGGTCGAGCGCGGCCTGGGACTCGCCGACCTCGGCCTTCACCCCGCGGGCGGGCGACTTCCCGCCCCCGCCGGGCACCCGGTCGCGCATGGCGCCAAAGCTGCGGGAGAGCCCGCCGCCCATGGCGTGCACACCGTCGACGTCGCGGGCCGCCAGCCCGGCGATCTTCTCGACGACACCGTCCGCGATCGTGGTCCGCCCGCGGGTGCCGGCGTCGCCGCCCCCGCGCTTGGTCAGGCTCCTGCCTTCGCCGGAAGCATCCGGGCCGGGGCGCTGCGTGGTGGTCTCACTCATGGCCGCTCATCCCTTCGATGGGGCAGGGGTGTACTCCCTTGCCCACATTAGGTGCGCTTGTCCGTCTTCGCCCTGCGGATGCGGCACGCTGGGGCGATGACAACGGCGGACGGCCCCCGGCGGGCGGATGGATGGACGGCCTCGGTGCGCGAACGACTGGGGCTCGGCCGGTTGCTCCCTCTGGGCGGTCCGGGGGACGGAGCGTGGATCGCCGAGCGGGCCGCAGCGTCCGTGCTGCGGGACTCGACGGCGGGGCCCGGCGCCATGCTCGGGCGGCTGCGCATCGGCGCGGCGACGGCGGGCACCGCCCCCGGTGCGCCGGAAGAAGGCCCCGAGCGAGGGACCGGGGCGGGTCCGCAGGCGGGTCCTGGAGAGCGGTACGGCGAAGGACTGGGGGACGAGCGCCGGGAGGGCCGGGTCCAGGCGCCGCCCGCGCCGCCGAGCGCGCTGCCGCCGGGTCCGCTGCGGATCGAGGCGGAGTTCACCGCCCCCGCCGACCGGCCGCTGCCCACGTCCGCCGCGCTGCTCAGGGAAGCCCTGATGGAGGCCGCGTCGCGGCGCCTGGGGCTGGACGTGGCGGAGGTGGACCTGCGGGTGACGGGGCTGCTGGACGCGGGGACGCCCGCCGCGGGGACGTCGGCGGCCGGCACGGCTCCGGCCGGTACGTCGGCGGCTGGGGAGCGGGCGGCCTTTCCCCTGCCGGAGGTGCGAGCCGGACGGGACGACGGGGCCGCGGGGCTGGCAGCCGCCGCGGTCCCCGGCGTCGTCTCGCTGACCCGGGTGCTGGGCGCGCCGGTGACCACCTCCGCCGATCACGTGCGCGTCGAGGTGGCGACGGCCGGCGGGCACCGCGCGCTCGACGTGGCCCGTGCGGTGCGCACCGCCGTGACGGGTGCGCTGGAGGACGGGCCGCCGGTCTCGGTGCTGGTCACCGCCGTGGTGGAGGCCCCGGAGACCGGCTGAGGGCCGGCCGGAGCGGCCGGACCCCCGGGCGTGTGGGCACGCGTCAGTCGGTGATGCCCGCCAGGTCGCGCAGTCGGCGGCCCTGGGCGGCGCGCTCGGCGGCGCGCTGCTCCTCGTACGTGCGCGAGATCGCGCCGCGCAGCAGCGCCTTGGTCTCGGTCACGGCGTCGCGCGGTGCGGCCAGCAGGGCGGCGGCCAGGTCCTGGGTCGCGGCGTCGAGCTGCCCGGCCGGGACCGCGAGGTTGGCGAGGCCCGTACGCTCGGCCTCCGGAGCCAGCACGAATCGGCCGGTGGCGCACATCTCCAGCGCACGGGCGTACCCCACGAGGTGCACCAGGGGGTGGGTTCCCGTGAGGTCGGGGACGAGCCCGAGGCTGGTCTCCCGCATGGCGAACTGCACGTCGTCGGCGACGATCCGCAGATCGCAGGCGAGGGCGAGCTGGAAGCCCGCCCCGATGGCGTGGCCCTGAACGGCCGCGATCGAGACGATGTCGTTCCGCCGCCACCAGGTGAATGCCTCCTGGTACTCGGCGATGGTCGCGTCGAGCCCGGATTCGGGTCCGCGTGCCATGTCGAGGAAGGAGGGTTCACCGTCGAAGCCCTCGGGAGCGAACGCCTGCCGGTCGAGGCCCGCGGAGAAGGACTTGCCTTCGCCGCGGAGCACCACGACCCGCACGGTGCCGGGGACTGCCCGCCCGGCCTCCGTCAACGCCCGCCACAGAGCGGGAGACTGAGCGTTGCGCTTGGCCGGGTTGGTCAGGGTCACCGTGGCGACCGCGTCGTCGACGGTGAGTCGTACGCCGTCCTTGTCGAGCAGCGGGTCGAGCGAGGTCATCGTGCGCCTCCGGATCGGGGTGCTGTCAGCACTTCACCAGCTAAGTGACTGAACAGTAACCACCTGGTCGGCCATGTGACCGACCGGGTGGCCCACTCCGACTCGGTGGACCCGCTGCCCACGCCCGAGACCCGCCGCCGACCGTCAGGCCGATGCGGCCTTCTTGCCGCGTGTCGCTCCGCCGCGTCCCCGCAGGGTCACGCCGGACTCACTGAGCATCCGGTGGACGAATCCGTAGGAGCGGCCGGTTTCCTCGGCCAACGCCCGGATGCTCGCACCGGAGTCGTACTTCTTCTTCAGGTCTGCCGCGAGCTTGTCGCGCGCGACGCCGGTAACCCGGCTGCCCTTCTTCAGAGTCTCGGCCACCCGTGCCTCCTCATGGGAAGTGCGCTCTTGTTTCTCATGATCACCCCTACCGTGCGCCCTGGCCACCCATTCGGCAAGGTACGTACAACCCGATTCCGCATCAGGGAAGGGCTCCACAGAAGCGGAATGAAGCATTCTGAGGGGCTCAAGGGGCAGCTGGGGAGAGCACGAAAGAGAAATCCCAGGTCAGGGCCGTCCGGGGCGGGGGCGCCAAAACGACTGCACCCGGCAGGTATCTGCCGGGCGCCGCGCCGAGGGATGAGACCGTCTCGCACAGATGAGGGATCACACGTAGGCCGAATGATCCATTCGGCGTGGATCATTCGATCGGGGCGGCCTCGGACGTGCCGGGCCGAGCCCGTCCGTCCGCACCGCCCGCCGGGTCAGGCCAGGGCGACCAGGTCGCGGTAGTCGGCGCCCCAGAGGTCCTCGACGCCGTCGGGGAGCAGGATGATGCGCTCGGGCTGGAGCGCCTCCACCGCGCCCTCGTCGTGCGTGACGAGGACGACCGCGCCCTTGTACGTCCGCAGCGCGCCGAGGATCTCCTCGCGGCTGGCCGGGTCGAGGTTGTTGGTGGGCTCGTCGAGCAGCAGGACGTTGGCCGAGGAGACGACCAGCGTGGCCAGGGCCAGCCGGGTCTTCTCGCCGCCGGACAGGACGCCCGCGGGCTTGTCCACGTCGTCGCCGGAGAAGAGGAACGAGCCGAGGGTCTTGCGGACCTCCACGAGGTCCAGGTCCGGGGCCGCGGAGCGCATGTTCTCCAGGACCGTGCGCTCCGGGTCGAGGGTCTCGTGCTCCTGGGCGTAGTAGCCGAGCTTGAGGCCGTGGCCCTTGATGATCTCGCCGGTGTCGGGCTTCTCGGCCTCGCCGAGGAGCCGCAGCAACGTGGTCTTGCCGGCGCCGTTGAGGCCGAGGATGACGACGCGGGAGCCCTTGTCGATCGCGAGGTCGACGTCGGTGAAGATCTCCAGCGAGCCGTACGACTTGGAGAGGCCCTCCGCCATGAGCGGGGTCTTGCCGCAGGGCGAGGGCTCCGGGAAGCGCAGCTTGGCGACCTTGTCGGAGACGCGGACGGCTTCCAGCCCCGCGAGCAGCCGGTCGGCGCGCTTGGCCATGTTCTGGGCCGCGACGGTCTTGGTGGCCTTGGCGCGCATCTTGTCGGCCTGCGAGTTGAGGGCGGCGGCCTTCTTCTCGGCGTTCTGGCGCTCGCGCTTGCGGCGCTTCTCGTCGGCCTCGCGCTGCTGCTGGTAGAGCTTCCAGCCCATGTTGTAGACGTCGATCTGGGACCGGTTGGCGTCGAGGTAGAACACCTTGTTGACGACCGTCTCCACGAGGTCGACGTCGTGGGAGATCACGATGAAGCCGCCGCGGTAGGACTTGAGGTAGTCGCGCAGCCAGACGATGGAGTCGGCGTCGAGGTGGTTGGTGGGCTCGTCGAGGAGCAGGGTGTCGGCGTCCGAGAAGAGGATGCGGGCGAGCTCGACACGGCGGCGCTGACCACCGGAGAGGGTGTGCAGCGGCTGGCCGAGCACCCGGTCCGGGAGGCTGAGTGCCGCGGCGATGGTGGCGGCCTCGGCCTCGGCGGCGTACCCGCCCTTGGTGAGGAACTCCGTCTCCAGGCGCTCGTACTTCTTCATCGCCTTCTCGCGGGTGGCGCCCTTGCCGTTCGCCATCCGCTCCTCGTTCTCGCGCATCCGGCGCAGGATCTCGTCCAGACCGCGGGCGGAGAGGATGCGGTCCCGGGCGAGGACGTCGAGGTCTCCGGTGCGCGGGTCCTGCGGGAGGTAGCCGACCTCACCGGAGGAGGTGATCGTCCCGCCGGCGGGCGTGCCCTCCCCGGCGAGGCACTTGGTGAGGGTGGTCTTGCCGGCGCCGTTGCGGCCGACGAGGCCGATGCGGTCGCCCTTGGCGATGCGGAAGGACGCGTTTTCGATGAGGACGCGGGCGCCGGCGCGCAGCTCGATGCCGGAAGCGGTGATCACGGTAAGACTCCAGGGCGGTATGGACGGCGGAGGGACGAGGGCGGAGGTCTCTCGACGCCGCTAATGCACAAGGAGAATTGCCATGGGCCCATTCTACGGGCGGTGCGCAACCCCTCCGCCGTGCACGGGCCCGGACCGCCGGGCGGTGCCAGAATGAGACGGGGATCACAGCGCGCGGAGAGTGGCGGAAGGTGACGATCCATGACGGACACGGCACACGGCGCACCCACGGTCTTCCCTACGGTCCTGTACGACGACGCGAAGGCGGCGATCAGGACACTGACCGAGGTGCTGGGGTTCACCGAGGAAGCGGTGTACGAGGGTGAGGACGGCGCGGTGGTCCACGCGGAACTGTCGCAGGGCAACGGGCGGGTGATGCTCGGGTCCCGGGGCCGCGAGGGCGTCTACGCGCGAGCCATGGCGGGCGGGGGCCCGGTGGGCGTCTACGTGGTCCTCGACTCGGCGGAGGCGGTGGACCGGCACCACGCCCGGGCGGTGGCGCACGGGATGGAGATCCTCATGCCGCCGACCGACCAGGACTACGGCTCCCGCGACTACATGGCCCGGGACGCCGAGGGCAACGTGTGGAGCTTCGGGACGTACGCCCCGGGCACCGCCTGAGGCCGGCGGGACCGGGGCGCGGAAGGTCAGCCGAGGCCGCCGCCGGTGTGCACCTGGAACGCGGCGCGGCGCATCGCCTTGGCGAGTGCCGGGTCGGGGTGGGCGGCGGCGAGTGCCACCAGGACCTGGACGGTACGCGGGTGGCCGACCGCCCGGACCTCTTCGAGCAGCGCCGGGACGGTGCCCTGGACGGCTGAGTCCAGGTGCCGCACGAGCAGCCCGGTCTCGCCGTGGTCGGCGACGGCCGCGGCGGTGTCCACCCAGAGCCAGGTGGCCTCCTCACGGCTGAGGACCTCCTGTGCGTCGTCGGGGTCGGCGCCCTCGTACTCGGCGAGCCAGAGCAGGGCGTACGGACGGAGCGAGGGGTGCGCGACGACCGCGCGGACCTCGGGCTCGGCCGGGGCTCCGACGACGCGCAGCGCCTCGAAGGCCAGTCCGCGCAGCAGAGCGTCCTCGCCGCGGGCGACGCCGAGGAGTTCGGCGACGGCGCTGGGGACCGTACGGGCGGCGAGCCAGGCGCGGTATTCGGCGCGGGCCGGTCCGGGGGTGAGCGAGGCGCAGCCGAGGAGCATGCCGGCGGCGGGCTGTTCGATGTTCCCGGCCGGGCTCTGCGCGGCGACGCAGATCTGCTCCAGCTTGACCCAGACCGCCCAGTTGCCGAGCGGGGTGAGGGTGGCGTGACCCGGTTCGAGGGTGAGCGCGCCGACGGCGGCGAGGCCCTCCAGGGCCCAGTCGAGCAGCAGGGCGTTCAGCTCGTCGGAGGGTGCGGCGGGGGGCACGGGCTCCGTACCCGCCGGCGCGCCCTCGGCGCCGGGGGCGTACGGCACCTCGCAGCGTTCCTCGTGGAGCTCGGCGACACGCTGGCCGAGGAGGTCCAGGAGGACGGGTACGGCCACGGGCCCGGCCGAGAGCTGGAGGAGCGACAGGACCTGGGGCACCGCCTCGATCGCCTCGGCGACGGCCGTCGCCTCGACGCCTTCGGGCGAGGCGTGCACGAGGGACCACGCGTCGAAGAGCGCGACCCAGCCGCGGAGCACCGCCGAGTCGTCGCGGTCCCAGGCACGCAGGCGCCAGCCGGGGCGCACGGTGTCGCCGTGCAGCTCGACGAGCCCGGCCAGCCGGGCCCGGTCCCAGCCGGCCAGGACCCGGTCGGGGGCGAGCCGCAGTTCGGCGGCGGCACGGTCCAGATCGGGTGCGGCGAGCGGCGCCGTGCCGGGGCCGGCGCCGTCGGCGGCGGCCCAATGGGCGACCCGGACGTCCGCGGCGAGCACCTCCCTGGCCTGGCGGGCCAGTTCGGTGCGTGGCGGAGTGCCCTCGGGCGGGCGGGGGGCGGGCCTGGTGCGGCGGGTGGTCACGGCCTTGCGCGCCGTGGCGAGGGGTCGCGGGCGGACAAGTCGCAGCCTGGAGTCGCGCGGGTTACGGGACGTCACGGGGAGCAGTCTTGCCTCTGACGGGCCGAAAGCCCAAACGGAGGCCGCGCCGCCCCGTCCGAGCGGACCCGCCCGGCGGTCATCAACCGGGCGGTTTGCCCCCAACTCTCACATCAGGGGCGTGAGAAAGCGGCGGAGGGTTTCCTCGTAGGCGGCCGGGCCCAGGTTCCACATCGACGCGTGGGGGGCGTCGGGCACGGTGTGCAGGGCGACGAGGTCGGGGCGGAGCGCGGCGAGTTCCCGCGAGGGTCCCCAGGGGGCCAGGGTGTCGCCGGGGCCGTGGAAGATCAGTGTCGGAACGCCGAGCACGGTCGGCAGCCTGCCCTGCAGGAGCGGGGTGCCCCGCAGGCCGGTCCGCCCCTGGGCGGCGCGGACGGCGAGCGGCATCAGCGCGGACGGGACACCCCGGGCCGCGGCGAGGGCGCGCAGGGTGGTCTCCCAGTCCATCACGGGGGAGTCCAGCACGAGGCCGGCGACACTGTCGCGGAGCGCGGAGTCGACGCAGGCGTGCAGGGCCATGGTGGCGCCCGTGGACCAGCCGAGCAGGACGACCTTCTCGGCGCCGTAGCGGAGGGCGTAGCGGATCGCGGCGTCGAGATCGCGCCATTCCGAAGCGCCGAGGTGGTCGAGTCCGTCCGGGGAGCGCGGGGCACCGGCGTCACCCCGGTGGGCGAGGGCGAGCACCGGGAGGCGGAACTCGTTCAAAAAGCCCATCACGTTCAGGGTGTGCTCCCGTGTGGTGCCGATGCCGTGCAGGGCGATGACCCAGGTGGAGCGGTCGGCGGGGACGTACCAGGCGGGCAGCGCGCCGAGTTCGCCGGGGATCTCCACCTCGTGGTGGACGAGCCCGAGGGCGGTGCCGGGGTCGCCGCGGTGCACCTCGGGGGTGGCCCGGACGCGGGTGCCCGGCTCCAGGGAGCCCCGGGTGACGCGTACGAGCCGGCGGACGACGGTGTCGGCGGAGAAGGCGGGCTCGTCGCTCACCGGCCCCACCACGGCGTGGACGTCCGCTCCGGCGAGGCCCCAGAGTCCGGGGCGCAGCGAGGCGAAGGAGCGGGTCAGTGTCACCTGCCCGGGCGCCGTCGCGTGCACGGTCAGGCCGCGGTCGGCCGGGAGGGGCCGGCCGGCGGGGACCGTGAGAGCGGTACCGCCGGCGAATCTGCCGACGGCGACCGCTGCCGCGCCGGCGCCGATGATCGTGGAGACGGCCGCTGCCGTCGCTGTTGCCGGGCGCACGGCTTCAGTCTTGGGGCAAGGCGGTGCGCGAGGCCAGCGGGATGGGCCGTCCGGTGGGCCCGGCGTGTCGTGGGGCGTGTCGCGTCGGGGTGGCAGTGGGGCGTGTGCGGGGGCTCGCGGTGGTGGGCTCCGTGGGGCGTGCCGGGGCGGCCTCAGCCGTGCTGGTCGCCGACGCGTACAGAGGCGTTGCCGCAGGTGCCGAGGACGAGTCCGTCCGCCGCTGTCCCGCGGGCGGTGCGGACGAGGTCGTCCCAGGCGGCGGCGAGCGTGCCGGGGCGGGGGCTCCGCCGTTCTGCCGCGTACCCCTCGGCCATGGACGGGATCATCGGGACCGCGGTACGGCCTTCCTGTGAATGCGGAGCGAACCGGCCGGCACCCGTGGACGTGACCGGAACGACATTCGGGGGGCGATCCGGGCTCGTCCGGCTTCCTCGCGGGAGGGGGAAATGCTGGTCGAGAGCAGTTCCCGCACCGATTCCGGAGCCGGGAGGGTTCTCTCACGACCGCAAGCGGAATGATTGGCGCGCCCAGAGTGGCACCACAATGCCCCGTCCAGTTCATCTTCCGTTCACTCAGGTTGCTTACGTTCCACGTGCCAATGACGTCGAACGATTGCCTGGGTAAATGGAACACATCACGCTGCTGCTCGCGATCGTCGTCGCGACAGCTCTCGTGTTCGATTTCACGAACGGTTTCCACGACACCGCCAACGCGATGGCCACCACCATCTCGACCGGCGCCCTGAAGCCCAAGACAGCGGTGGCGATGTCCGCCACCCTCAATCTGGTCGGCGCGTTCCTGTCGGTGGAGGTCGCGAAAACGATCTCCGGCGGGATCGTCGACGAGGACGGTCTGAGAACCGAGGTCATCTTCGCGGCGCTCGTCGGCGCCATCCTGTGGAATCTGGTGACCTGGCTGGTCGGCCTGCCGTCCAGCTCGTCCCACGCCCTGTTCGGCGGGCTCATCGGTGCCGCCGTGATGTCCGCCGGCTGGTCCTCGGTCGACGGCGGCACCGTCGTCACCAAGATCCTGCTGCCCGCCGTCGCCGCTCCGCTGGTGGCCGGAGCCGCCTCGATGCTGGCGACGAAGTTGTCGTACCGCGTCAACCGGAACGTCACCGACGAGGCGCAGCTGAAGTCGACGGCCAAGGGCTACCGGGCCGGGCAGATCGCGTCGGCCGGTCTCGTCTCGCTGGCCCACGGCACCAACGACGCGCAGAAGACGATGGGCATTATCACCCTGGCGCTCGTCACCGGCGGTGTCCTCTCCCCCGGCTCGAACCCGCCGGTCTGGGTGATCTTCTCGGCCGGTCTGGCCATCGCCCTGGGGACGTACTTCGGCGGCTGGCGCATCATCCGCACCATGGGCAGCGGGCTCACCGACCTCCAGCCGCAGCAGGGCTTCGCGGCCCAGACCAGCGCGGCGACCGTCATCCTGGCCTCCTCGCACCTCGGCTTCTCGCTCTCCACCACCCAGTCCTGCTCCGGCGCGGTGATGGGTGCGGGGCTCGGCCGCAAGGGCGGCACGGTCAGGTGGTCCACCGCGACCCGGATGTTCGTGGCCTGGGGCCTCACGCTCCCGGCGGCGGGTCTGGTCGGCGCGGGCGCCGAATTCCTGACCCGGCAGGGCACCTGGGGCATCGTGCTGGTCGCGGCGCTGCTCGTCGCGGGGTCCGGCGCCATCTGGCTGCTGTCCCGGCGCAAGCCCGTCGACCACCACGACATCGCGGAGGCGGACGCGGACGCCCCCGCGGACGTCGTCACCGCAGCAGTCGCCGCCGTCTCCCCGCCGCCCGCCGGAGTGCCGGCCGCCGGCCTCCCGGTCACCGGTCTCACGGCCACCATCCCGTCCCCCCTCCCCGCCACGCCCGCCGCGCCCGCCGCGGCGACGACGACCGAACCGGCCCGTCCGCCGGCCGCGGTGTAAGGACTCGACCCATGAAAATCGACTGGGCAGCTCTCGCCACCGTCTTCGGTGTCAGCCTCGTGGTCACGGTGGCGCTCGTCGGCTTCTTCAGCCTCGGTGTCGTCGGTCTCGCCAAACGGGCCGGTAGCGCCGTGAGCGGCGGATCGGGTTCGTCCGCCGTACTGGCGCGCACCGGCGCGTACGCCTGCTTCGCGCTGTGCGCGGCGGCGGTCGCGTACGGCATCTATCTGATCGTCGCCTGACGCCGCACCCTCGTACTCCGCTTCACCCCCGTCGGGCCGGACACTCTGCGTGTC
>NZ_JBHWZJ010000060.1:0-4055 GCF_042728415.1 Streptomyces sp. NPDC060198
GGCGTCGTGGGGCGCTGGACGCGCCCCATGGTGGTCGATGAACGACCGGCGTTCTTGAACCCCCTCCGCCGCCACTCGGCGCTGCGTTGCGCCCCTGCGCGCCGGTCTCTACCCGCGGCGGTGCGTGGAATTCCAGCACAGTGCCGGACCTCCAACAAGGCCCGTGGGTTCCCCATGGGTAGGTGTCACGGGGTGTGATGGGCGCGTGACCAGCCGTGCAGCGTGTTCGTGTGGAAAGTGGATCATTACGGACAGGGTGGCCGGATGAGCATGGTGTCCCAGTCCTGATGATCAGGAGCGGAATAGAACATTCAGTGACGCAATGTCCGTTTCTTCTCGCATGATCATCATTCCGATATGCGGCATTTGGGGGGTCAGTGGTGAGCAAACTCACATGATGATCGCCGTCTCATCCGGGGCTCGGCCGGGAATCCGATGTTTAGCCTGACGCTTTACTGGGATGGCGAACCCGACTAACTGGGTGCACCCCGGGGTGCACCCCCGGCGACAAGGTCCGAACGGCAGATGAACACGACGCAGTCCCGCAGCCTCGCCAACCCCCGGCGCACCACGCTGGCGCACCTCCCGGACGCCTCCTCCCTGCGCGCCCCCGAGCGGCCCGAGCACACCGCCACGCTGCCCACGCAGACGGCCAACCCGCGCCGCACCATCCTCAGGTAGCCGTTCCCGCCGGGAGTCCGTCCGGTGCCTGCGTCGCTCCGTCCGCCCCTGCGGGGAGGCCGCCGCGACGATCCGCCGGACACTCCCCGGTCCCCCCACGGCGAGGCGATAGCCTGGAGCGTCAGTCTTCAGCCAGCCAGCAAGTGAGGGGCGACAGCATCCCGTGCGCATCGCCAGGTTCTCCATCGACGGCAATGTCGCCTTCGGCGCCGTCGAGGGTGAGGGCACCGTGGAATCCGGTGGCCTCGTCCTCGACATCATCAAGGGCATTCCGTACGCCGACTTCGAACTCTCCGGCACCAAGGTCCCGCTGAGCAAGGTCCGGCTCCTGCCCCCCGTGCTCCCCAACAAGGTGGTGGCCATCGGCCGCAACTACGCGGAGCACGCCGCCGAACTGGGCAACGAGGTCGGTGACGTCCCGGTCGCCTTCTTCAAGCCCACCACCTCGGTGATCGGCTCCGGCGACGCCATCGAGTACCCCTCCTTCTCGAACGAGGTCCACTACGAGGCCGAACTGGCCGTGGTGATCGGCCGGATGTGCCGCGAGGTACCCCGCGAGCGCGTCAAGGACGTCATCCTCGGCTACACCTGTGCCAACGACGTCACCGCCCGTGACGCGCAGAAGCGCGAGAAGCAGTGGGCCCGGGCCAAGGGCTTCGACACCTCCTGCCCGCTCGGCCCCTGGGTGGAGACCGACCTGGACCCGTCCGACCTGACGATCCAGACGACGGTCAACGGTGAGCAGCGCCAGCTCGGCCGTACGAGCGAGATGGTCCGCTCCATCGAGGACCTGGTCGTGCACATCTCCGAGGCGATGACGCTCCTCCCCGGCGACGTCATCCTCACCGGAACTCCCGCGGGGGTCGGACCCCTGCACGTCGGCGACGAGGTCGCCGTCACCATCGAAGGCATCGGCACTCTCACCAACAAGGTGATCAAGCGTGGTTAACGGCTCCTCCCCCCGAGTCCGGTTCTGTCCCTCCCCGACCGGCAACCCCCACGTGGGCCTGGTCCGGACGGCCCTCTTCAACTGGGCCTTCGCCCGGCACAACGAGGGCTCGCTGGTCTTCCGCATCGAGGACACCGACGCGGCGCGCGACTCCGAGGAGTCGTACCAGCAGCTGCTCGACTCGATGCGCTGGCTCGGCTTCGACTGGAACGAGGGTCCCGAGATCGGCGGCCCGCACGCCCCGTACCGCCAGTCGCAGCGGATGGACATCTACCGCGACGTCGCCGAGAAGCTGAAGGCCGGCGGGTACGCGTACGACTGCTACTGCACCGCCGAGGAGCTCGACGCCCGCCGCGACGCGGCGCGAGCCGCCGGCAAGCCCTCCGGGTACGACGGCAACTGCCGCCAGCTCACCGCCGCGCAGGTCGAGGCGTACGAGGCCGAGGGCCGCTCGCACATCGTGCGCTTCCGGATGCCCGACGTGCCGCAGACCTTCACCGACCTGGTGCGCGGCGAGCTGACCTTCCAGCCGGAGAACGTGCCGGACTACGGCATCGTCCGGGCCAACGGCGCCCCGCTCTACACGCTGGTCAACCCGGTCGACGACGCGCTGATGGAGATCACCCACGTCCTGCGCGGCGAGGACCTGCTCTCCTCCACCCCCCGTCAGCTCGCCCTGTACGCGGCCCTCACCGAGCTGGGCATCGCCAAGGCCACCCCGGTCTTCGGTCACCTCCCCTATGTCATGGGCGAGGGGAACAAGAAGTTGTCCAAGCGGGACCCGGAGGCGTCGCTCAACCTCTACCGCGAGCGCGGCTTCCTCCCCGAGGGGCTGCTCAACTACCTCTCGCTGCTGGGCTGGTCGATCGCCGAGGACCGCGACATCTTCTCGATCGAGGAGATGGTGGCCGCCTTCGACATCGCGGACGTCAACGCCAACCCGGCCCGCTTCGACCTCAAGAAGGCCGAGCACATCAACGCCGAGCACATCCGCCGGCTCGACGTGAAGGACTTCACCGAGGCGTGCGGTCCCTGGCTGCGGGCGCCGTACGCGAACTGGGCCCCCGAGGCGTTCGACGCGGACAAGTTCGCCGAGATCGCGCCGCACGCCCAGACCCGGGTGACCGTCCTCTCCGACATCACCGCCAACGTCGACTTCCTCTTCCTCGACGAGCCGGTCCAGGACGACGCGTCCTGGGCCAAGGCGATGAAGGAGGGCTCCGACGCCCTGCTGGCCACCGCCCGCGCGGGCCTGGCCGGTGCCGAGTGGAACGCCGAGGCGCTGAAGAGCGCCGTCCTGGCGGCGGGCGAGGCCCACGGCCTCAAGCTCGGCAAGGCCCAGGCCCCGGTGCGCGTCGCCGTCACCGGCCGCACGGTCGGCCTGCCGCTCTTCGAGTCCATGGAGATCCTGGGTCGGGAGAAGACCCTGGCCAGGGTGGACGCGGCCCTCGCGAAGCTCACCGCGTAACGCGCCGCCGTACGCACGCCCGAGGGGCGGACCGCCGGAGAGAACTCCGGAGGCCCGCCCCTCGGGCGTTTCCCGGTGCCCGTACGGCCCGTGGTTCGGCCGGTCGACGCGGGGCCGGGCGGGAGCGGGGCCGGTAGCGTGGTCCGTATGCCGATACGCGCCGTGCTCTGGGACATCGACGACACACTCTTCGACTACTCCGGCGCCGACCGGCAGGCCATGGCACGGCTGCTGGAGCTGGAGGGGCTGCCCGGCGGGTACGCCACGCCCGACGAGGCGCTGGACGACTGGCGGACGATCGCCGGACACCACTGGGCGCGGTTCTCCGCGGGGGAGACGGACTACGTGGGCCACCGCAGGGACCGGGTGCGGCAGTTCCTGGCGCTTGATCTGGCGGACGCGGAGGCCGACGCGTGGTTCCGGCGGCACACGGTCCACTACGAGGCCGCCTGGAGCCTCTTCCCGGACGTGGTTCCGGTCCTCGACCTGCTGGGCGGCTACCGCCACGGTGCCCTGTCCAACGCCGGCGCCGTCGAGCAGCACCGCAAGCTGACGGCGCTGGGCGTGCGGCACCGGTTCGAGGCGCTGCTGTGCGCCGTGGAGCTCGGCGTCTCCAAGCCCGATCCCGCCGCCTTCCACGCCGCTTGCGAGGCGCTCGCTCTGGACCCGCACGAGGTCGCGTACGTCGGGGACGAGCCCGACACCGACGCCGCGGGCGCGGTCGCGGCCGGGCTGACGGGGATCTGGCTGGACCGCGGGGAGCGCGGCGGCAGAGCCGATCTCGTACGGATCACGGGCCTCCACCAGCTGCCCGCGGTGCTGTCCGGCGATACCCGTTTTGGAGCGCCGGACACCTTCGGGTAATGTTCTTTCTGCGCCGCCCGAGCGGGTCGAAAGATCCGGTCGAGAAGCGCAGACAGAGACAAGGCCCTCAGGGGTTGCGTTTCAGTGGGCTAT
>NZ_JBHWZJ010000060.1:4155-25760 GCF_042728415.1 Streptomyces sp. NPDC060198
GGTGTAATTGGCAACACTACGGTTTCTGGTACCGTCATTCTAGGTTCGAGTCCTGGTAGCCCAGCGCAAGATCCGAAGTCCTCAGGACTTCTCGTAACAAGCCCCCGTTGTGTAGCGGCCTAGCACGCTGCCCTCTCACGGCAGTAGCGCCGGTTCGAATCCGGTCGGGGGTACAGATCCTTCCCGCGGGAACAAACCGGGTCGCACCCGATGTTCTTGATGCAGGATCGCTAGGGCCCCCGTTGTGTAGCGGCCTAGCACGCTGCCCTCTCACGGCAGTAGCGCCGGTTCGAATCCGGTCGGGGGTACGTACCACACCATGGGCTATGGTGTAATTGGCAACACTACGGTTTCTGGTACCGTCATTCTAGGTTCGAGTCCTGGTAGCCCAGCGCAAGATCCGAAGTCCTCAGGACTTCTCGTAACAAGCCCCCGTTGTGTAGCGGCCTAGCACGCTGCCCTCTCACGGCAGTAGCGCCGGTTCGAATCCGGTCGGGGGTACAACTCAGCAGTAGGGAAAGGCCCTTCACTTCGGTGGAGGGCCTTTTCCGTGTGCCCCCACCGTGTGTGTCGCGGCTGCCCGCGGTACCTGTGCCGCACCGTCCCGGGACGGTGCGCGCCCCGCCATCTTCCCCTCCGTGCGCGGCTGTTCGCCCCGTGCGAGTGGGCCCGGAGCGCGTCCGGGCCCCTCTCCCGGCATGAAAAAGGCCGCCACGACGCTGGGGCGGCCAGTGCGAACAGGAGCGGTAACGCGGACAAGGGCGGTAGCGGTAACAGCAGGAGAAGAGACCGGGGCACGTGTGGGAGCCGTTGTCGGAGGCGGTCAGCCCCGACGCAGGGCCTCGCTGAGCCGTGCGGCCGAGTCGATGACCGCCTGCGCGTGCATCCGGCCGGGGTGCCGGGTCAGCCGCTCGATCGGGCCGGAGATGGAGACCGCGGCCACCACCCGGTTCGACGGCCCGCGCACCGGCGCGGAGACCGACGCGACGCCCGGCTCGCGCTCACCGATCGACTGGGCCCATCCCCTGCGGCGTACCCCCGAGAGGGCCGTAGCCGTGAACCGGGCGCCCTGCAGGCCCCGGTGGAGGCGTTCGGGCTCCTCCCAGGCCATCAGGATCTGCGCGGAGGAGCCGGCCTTCATGGTGAGCGTGGAGCCGACCGGCACGGTGTCCCTGAGCCCCGAGAGCCGCTCGGCCGCGGCGACACAGATACGCATGTCGCCCTGGCGGCGGTAGAGCTGCGCGCTCTCGCCCGTGATGTCGCGCAGGTGGGTGAGTACGGGTCCGGCCGTCGCCAGGAGGCGGTCCTCGCCGGCCGCCGCGGCAAGCTCGGCGAGCCGCGGGCCGAGGATGAACCGGCCCTGCATGTCCCGGGCCACCAGGCGGTGGTGTTCGAGGGCCACGGCCAGTCGGTGGGCCGTGGGGCGAGCGAGACCGGTCGCCGCGACCAGCCCGGCGAGGGTGGCCGGACCGGACTCCAGAGCGCTCAGTACGAGTGCAGCCTTGTCGAGAACGCCGACGCCGCTAGAGTTGTCCATACGACGATATTCGCGTCTCACTCTGTGAAACGCAAGTTCAATTTTCCCCGGAAGTTGCGAACCTGTACAGGCGGCCGTACAACGGCCCGCAGTCGCCGCCCCGATCGGGGGAGCCGTCCCGAACGGGACCGGGACGGTGGCGCACCGAATCTCTAGTTGGGCCGGCGAAGGCGCCGGTCGGAGGGAAAGCGATGGGTAGGACACTCGCGGAGAAGGTTTGGGACGACCACGTCGTCCGGCGCGCAGAGGGCGAGCCCGACCTCCTCTACATCGATCTGCACCTGCTGCACGAGGTGACCAGCCCGCAGGCCTTCGACGGTCTGCGGCAGGCCGGACGCCCGGTGCGGCGCCTCGACCTCACCATCGCCACCGAGGATCACAACACCCCGACCCTCGACATCGACAAGCCGATCGCCGACCCGGTGTCCCGCGCCCAGCTGGAGACCCTGCGCAAGAACTGCGCGGAGTTCGGCGTCCGCCTGCACCCGCTCGGCGACGTCGAGCAGGGCGTCGTGCACGTCGTCGGCCCCCAGTTGGGCCTCACCCAGCCGGGCATGACCGTCGTCTGCGGCGACTCCCACACCTCCACCCACGGAGCCTTCGGCGGTCTGGCGTTCGGCATCGGCACCAGCCAGGTGGAGCACGTGCTGGCCACCCAGACGCTGCCGCTGGCCCGCCCGAAGACGATGGCCATCACCATCGACGGCGACCTCCCCGAGGACGTCACGGCCAAGGACCTCATCCTGGCGGTCATCGCCCGGATCGGCACCGGCGGCGGCCAGGGCTACATCCTCGAGTACCGCGGTTCCGCCATCGAGAAGCTCTCGATGGAAGCGCGGATGACCATCTGCAACATGTCGATCGAGGCCGGCGCCCGCGCGGGCATGATCGCCCCGGACGAGACCACCTTCGCCTACCTCGAAGGCCGTGCCCACGCCCCCAAGGGCGAGGACTGGGATGCCGCCGTCGCGTACTGGAAGACCCTGCGCAGCGACGACGACGCCGTCTTCGACGCCGAGGTGGTCATCGAGGCCGCCGCGCTCGCCCCGTTCGTCACCTGGGGCACCAACCCGGGCCAGGGCGCTCCGCTCTCCACCAACGTCCCCGACCCCGCTTCGTACGAGGACGCTTCGGAGCGCCTCGCCGCCGAAAAGGCCCTGGAGTACATGGGGTTGACCGCCGGCCAGCCGCTCCGCGACATCGGCGTGGACACCGTCTTCGTCGGTTCCTGCACCAACGGCCGTATCGAGGACCTGCGCAACGCCGCGGCGATCCTGGAGGGCCGCAAAGTCGCCGACGGCGTACGGATGCTGGTCGTCCCCGGCTCGGTCCGGGTGGCCCTGCAGGCGGTCTCCGAGGGTCTGGACAAGGTCTTCACCGCCGCCGGCGCCGAATGGCGCCACGCGGGCTGCTCGATGTGCCTCGGCATGAACCCGGACCAGCTGGCGCCCGGTGAGCGCTCCGCGTCCACCTCGAACCGCAACTTCGAGGGCCGGCAGGGCAAGGGCGGCCGGACGCACTTGGTCTCCCCGCAGGTCGCCGCCGCCACCGCGGTGCTCGGCCACCTGGCCTCGCCCGCCGACCTGTCCGACGACCGCACCCCCGCCGGAGTCTGAGAACCATGGAAGCTTTCACCACGCACACCGGCCGGGCCGTCCCGCTGCGCCGCAGCAACGTCGACACCGACCAGATCATCCCCGCTCACTGGCTGAAGAAGGTCACCCGCGACGGGTTCGAGGACGGCCTCTTCGAAGCCTGGCGCAAGGACGAGAACTTCGTCCTCAACCGCCCCGAGCGCAGTGGTGCCTCGGTCCTGGTGGCCGGCCCCGACTTCGGCACCGGTTCCTCCCGCGAGCACGCCGTCTGGGCCCTGCAGAACTACGGCTTCAAGACCGTGATCTCGGCCCGGTTCGCGGACATCTTCCGCGGCAACTCGCTGAAGAACGGCCTGTTGACCGTGGTTCTCGACCAGGAGGTCGTGGACGCGCTGTGGGAGCTGACCGAGGCCGACCCCACGGCCGAGGTCACCGTCGACCTGGAGGCTCGCCAGGTGCGGGCCCAGGGCATCGAGGCCGCCTTCGAGCTCGACGAGAACGCGCGCTGGCGGCTGCTGAACGGGCTGGACGACATCAGCCTCACCCTTCAGAACGAAGCGGACATCGCGGCATATGAGGTGGCAAGGCCGACCTTCAAGCCGCGTACAATTGAGGTCTGAGCAGCGCTTTTCCAGACTGCGCCCCCTGCCTTCGGGTAGGGGGCGCAGTCGCTTGTTGAGACCCTGTCGGGCGACAACTCGCCTCAGATGGCACAATCGGTGCATGGAAGGCGACAACCAACTCAAGCTCTATGGCCAAGTCGCCGACCAATTGAAGGAAGCGCACGGAAGGGTGCGCGCACTGCAAGTCCCGGAGGGCGTACGGATGACGCTGTCCCGGAAGCTGTTGGCCGTCACGGCCACGGCGAAGCACGATCTCTCAGGCGCGGCAAGGCGCCTGGACCGGTTGATGAAGGACCTCGATGAGGACCGATTCCCCGAAGGAGACTGACTCCGCGGAAGTCCGCATCAGTCGACTTCGTTGCGGCACTAGGGTGATTAGCCCGTTTCGTGTTTGATTTGCGGTATATATCTGCCTAACGTGCGAAAACGCTTGAACACTTTCGTTCAGGCAATGTCTCCGAAGGGGAAGACGTGAACAAGGCACAGCTCGTAGAAGCGATCGCCGAGAAGGTCGGCGGCCGCCAGCAGGCCGCGGACGCGGTGGACGCGGTACTGGACGCGATCGTCCGCGCGGTCGTGGCCGGAGACCGTGTCTCGGTCACCGGTTTCGGTTCGTTCGAGAAGGTCGACCGCCCGGCGCGGTACGCCCGCAACCCGCAGACCGGCGAGCGCGTCCGGGTCAAGAAGACCTCGGTGCCCCGCTTCCGCGCGGGTCAGGGCTTCAAGGACCTGGTGAGCGGCTCCAAGAAGCTCCCCAAGAACGACGTGGCCGTCAAGAAGGCCCCCAAGGGCAGCCTCTCGGGCGGTGCTTCCACCCGTACGACCACCAAGGCCGCGGCCAAGAAGGCCACCGCCCGCAAGGCCGCGACGGCGCGGAAGACCACCGCCGCCGCCACGACCACGGCGAAGAAGACCACCGCCACGCCCGCCAAGAAGGCGACCACCGCCACGGCGGCGAAGAAGACCACGGCGGCCGCGAAGAAGGCGGCCACGCCGGCGAAGAAGACCGCCGCCGTCGCGAAGAAGACGGCCCCGGCCAAGAAGGCCACGGCCAAGAAGGCGCCCGCCAAGAAGACCACGGCGCGCACCACCACGGCCAAGAAGGCCACCGCTCGCAAGAAGTGAGACCGAGCACCCGCTCGCTCTCGCACGACGCGCCGGGCCGGGTTCCCCTCGGGGAGCCCGGCCCGCGGGCTGTCCGGGCCGGGCGGTGTCCGGCGGACCCCCGGCCGTCGTGGCCGAACGGGCCCCGCCCGGAAGGTCTGACGGCCCCCGCTCGGAAGGTCTGACGGCCCGGCTCAGAAGGTCTGCAGGGTCACCAGGTCGATCCGGAGCGAGGCACCCTCGCCCGAACCCTCGATCCGCACCCGCTGGCCGGGGCGGAGCAGCCGCAGGCCGCCGGCGTCGAACGCGGCGGAGCCGAAGTCCACCGGGGTGCCGTCGTCGAGCAGCACACTGCCGCTGCGGGTCTCGGAGTCGTACGTGTACGCGGTCGCCTGCATGGGCCGCAGCCTATCGCCCGGTGGGAGCGGGGCCCGCGGACCGCGGGAGCGCCCGCGTGGACCGTCCGTCCGCGCGCCGGCCCGTAACCTCCTTGCCGCGCCGGGGGAACGCCCAGGACCCCGACCCGGTCCGACCAGGCCGGAAGGCCCCCGGCGGCTCCGTCGGGCCGTGCGGTGAAAGCCCCGCCCTCGCACGGGCGGACGGCGCCACTTTCGGAACACGCCCTGAAGCGTGTTGCGAAAGTCCCGCCTGTCCGGCGACGCCCGGCACGCACGCTCGCCGCGTTGTCGGGATCACCCCGATACATCCAGTATCGGGGCGACCCTCCGCCTTGCGATCGCACGCACCGGACGCCGCCGGACCCGCCCCACGGGCGGACGGCGCTACTTCCGCAACACGCTTTACGAGGACGTGCCGCCGGCCTGGAATCGCACGCACCGGACCGCGTCCACCGTCCGGTCGAAGGTCACTTCGCGGGTTCTCAGCCGTACGGCGTCCCGCAGTTCCGCCGTACGCGGTCCCACGCCCAGGGCCAGTGCCACCCGCAGATCGTCCCCGGTGTCCACGTCCCGCCGGACCGAATCCAGTCCGGCGGTCGGCACCTCCCGTGCGCCCGAAGCCAGATGGCGCCCGCGCGACGGGCCGCCGAAAGCGGGCCGCAATTCCACTCCGGAGGCCGCCGAGAGAAATGTCGTGCCGATTCCCGCGGCGTCCGAAAGGAATGTCCGGGGAAATCCGGAAGAGAATTCGAGGATCCGGGACAATTCCGAGGGGCGCAGTGCCGGGAGATCCGCGTTGAGGGCCGCGACCGGAGCGGACGGCCGCCCTGCGCGCACCAGGTCCGCGCCGTACGCGAGCGCCGCGTTGAGACCGGCGGCCGGGACGTCGGGTGCCACACGGGCCCCCAGCGACGCCAGGGAAGCCGCCGCCACCGTGTCGTCCGTGACGACCACCACATCCCGTACGTCCGGGCAGGAGAGCGCCGCGGCGACCGTGTCTTCGGCGAAGGCCAGCGCGAGTCGGGGCCGCAGTCCCTCGCCCAGGGCCTCCCGCAGCCTGCTCTTGGCGTACGCCAAGGGCTTCAGCGGGACGACCAGGGACCAGCGGCCGGACGGGTCGGTGTTCGTGGCGATCTCCCCCTTCGTGAACGTCGGCCCCATTCTCGCCTGTCGAGTGCGACAGCCTGCAGGTCCGGTCCGGGGAGCGGGGCGTACGGTGTTCTCGACAGAGCAGGGGCCTGGGGCGGGACATGACCGTCCGTGGCTGAGCAGCAGGTCAGGTCCGAGAGAAACCCGAGTGAGAGGTGTCCGAGTGTCCCGCCGCAGAATCGGCTTCTGGTACCGCCTGGCGGCGGTCATCGCCAAGCCGCCACTGGTGGTTCTCTTCAAGCGTGACTGGCGGGGAATGGAGCACATTCCGGCCGACGGCGGATTCATCACGGCCGTGAACCACAACTCCTACGTGGACCCGCTCTCCTACGGGCACTTCCAGTACAACACCGGCCGGGTGCCGAGGTTCCTGGCGAAGGCCGCCCTCTTCCGGGCCCCGTTCGTCGGGATGATGCTGCGCGGCACCGGCCAGATCCCCGTCTACCGTGAGACGACCGACGCGCTGAACGCGTTCCGTGCCGCCGTGGCAGCGATCGAGGACGGCGAGTGCGTCGCCTTCTACCCCGAGGGCACCCTCACCCGCGACCCCGACATGTGGCCGATGAACGGCAAGACCGGTGCCGCCCGCGTCGCGCTGATGACCCGGGCGCCCGTCATCCCGGTCGCCCAGTGGGGCGCGAACCTCGCGATGCCGCCGTACGCCAAGGAGAACAAGTACCGGTTCTTCCCCCGGAAGACCCTGCAGGTGCAGGCCGGGCCGCCCGTCGACCTCAGCCGCTTCTACGACTCCGAGCCGACGCCCGAGGTGCTGCGCGAGGTCACCGAGGTCATCATGGCCGCGATCACCGAGCAACTGGCGATCGTGCGCGGCGAGAAGGCTCCCGCCGAGCCGTACGACCACCGCAAGGCCCGCGCGAACCAGCGGCGCGAGGCCGAAGAGAAGGGCTCCCAGTGACTCACCCGCGCAAAGTGGCCGTCTTCGGGGCGGGCTCCTGGGGCACGGCCTTCGCCGTGATCCTGGGCGACGCCGGCTGCGACGTCACCGTCTGGGCCCGTCGTCGCGAGGTCGCCGAGAGCATCAACACCACCCGGACCAACCCCGGCTACCTCCCCGGCGCCGAACTCCCCAAGTCGGTCCGCGCCACCACCGACCCTGCCGAGGCGCTGCGCGGAGCCGAGTTCGCGGTGCTGGTGGTGCCCTCCCAGACACTGCGGGCCAACCTCGCCGACTTGACCCCGCACCTGGAGCCGGACACCGTCCTCGTCTCCCTGATGAAGGGCGTCGAACTCGGTACGGCCAAGCTGATGAGCGAGGTGATCGCGGACGTGACGAAGGTCTCCGCCGACCGCATCGCCGTCGTCACCGGCCCCAACCTCGCCGGCGAGATCGCCGAACGGCGCCCCGCGGCGGCCGTCGTGGCCTGCCGGGACGAGTCGGTGGCCCAGCGGCTCCAGGCCGCCTGCCACACCCCGTACTTCCGCCCGTACACCAACACCGACGTCGTCGGCTGCGAACTCGGCGGCGCCGTCAAGAACGTCATCGGTCTCGCGGTCGGCATCGCCGACGGCATGGGCCTCGGCGACAACACCAAGGGCTCGCTCATCACCCGCGGGCTCGCCGAGACCACCCGGCTGGGTCTCGCCATGGGTGCGGACCCGTTGACGTTCTCCGGTCTCGCGGGCCTCGGCGACCTGGTGGCGACGTGCTCCTCGCCGCTCTCGCGCAACCACACCTTCGGCACCAACCTCGGCCGGGGCATGACGCTCCAGGAGGCGATCGCCGCCACCAGCCAGACGGCCGAGGGCGTCAAGTCCTGCGAGTCGGTGCTCGATCTGGCGCGCCGGCACGGGGTCGACATGCCGATCACCGAGACCGTCGTCGAGATCGTCCACGAGGGCAAGCCGCCCGCCGTCGCGGTCAAGGAGCTGATGTCGCGGAGCGCCAAGCCCGAGCGGCGCTGACTCCTTTCGGTACCAGCAGGTACGCTCATCGCGATATGAGCAGCGAGAACCTCCCCCAGAGCCCTGAGCGTCCGAAGAGCCCTGAGCAGCAGCGCCGCAAGCCGCGCGTGGCTGTCGTGTTCGGCGGACGCAGCTCCGAGCACGGCATCTCGGTCGTCACGGCCGGCGCCGTCCTGAAGGCCATCGACCGGACCGTCTACGACGTCCTGCCGATCGGCATCACCAAGGACGGCCGCTGGGCCCTCACCGGAGACGACCCGGCCCGTATGGCCATCACCGACCGGCAGGTGCCCGACGTGGACACGCTCGCCGAGTCGGAGAAGGGCGGCGTGGTTCTCTCCGTGGACCCGGGCAGCCGTGAAGTCGTCCTCAACGAGCCCGGATCGATGCCCCGGGAGCTCGGCGAGGTGGACGTCGTCTTCCCCGTGCTGCACGGCCCGTACGGCGAGGACGGCACCCTCCAGGGACTCCTGGAACTCTCCGGCGTCCCCTACGTCGGCGCGGGCGTCCTCGCCTCCGCCGTCGGCCAGGACAAGGAGTACATGAAGCGGGTCTTCATCTCCTTCGGGCTCCCCGTCGGCCCCTACCTGGTCGTCCGGCCCCGCGAGTGGGAGAACGACCCCTCCGCCGCCCGCAAGCGGATCGTGGACTTCGCCGGCGAGCACGGCTGGCCGCTCTTCGTGAAGCCCGCGCGCGGCGGCTCCTCGGTGGGCATCAGCAAGGTCGACGGGATCGGCGGCCTGGAAGAGGCGATCGAGGAGGCCCGCCGTCACGATCCGAAGTTCCTCGTCGAGTCGCTGCTGAGCGGACGCGAGATCGAGTGCGGGGTGCTGGAGTTCGAGGACGGTCCGCGCGCCAGCGTGCCGGCCGAGATCCCGCCGGTCACCGCGCACGACTTCTACGACTTCGAGGCCAAGTACATCGACTCGGCCGACGCCCTGGTGCCCGCCCCGCTCACCCCCGAGCAGACGGCGGAGGTCCAGCGGCTCGCCGTCGACGCCTTCGAGTCCGTCTCCTGCGAGGGTCTGGTGCGCGCCGACTTCTTCCTCACCGACGACGGCGAGTTCGTCATCAACGAGATCAACACCCTGCCCGGATTCACGCCCATCTCGATGTTCCCGAGGATGTGGCAGGAGAGCGGCGTCGACTACCCCGAGCTGGTCGACCGGCTGATCCAGGCGGCCCTGACCCGGTCCACTGGTCTGCGCTGACCCGTACCCGTCCCGCCCGCCGGCCACCACCACCGGCCGGCGGGACGGCGGTTCGGGCGACGGCGGTTCGCAGGGCCGCCGGGCCCCGGCAGGGACACCGCCGGGGACTTCGGCTCAGAGGCTGTCGGGGACCGTGTCGCGCACCGGCTTCGCGAACTCGGCGAGCGGGCTGGCGTCGTGGGCGTACCGCGTCCCCAACGTGACCTCGACGTACGCCTTGCGGTACGTCGTGGTGAACCGGGGCCCCGCGTCGGCGCGTTGCTCCAGCAGCCAGTTCACACCGTCCGCGTCGATCCCCTTGGAAGCCGCGTCCGCCATGGCGGCGGGCCGGGGAACCCCGCAGCGAAGTACGATCGCCCCGTCCCCCCAGCCGGCGGTCAGCTCCGACTCCGGTGCGGGATCACCGCGTTCCAGCCCGGCCACGCTCTTCGGCAGCACCTTGTCCAGCGCCGAACAGTACGCGGCCGCGTCCCGGGACGGTGTGGGCACCGCGACCGACGGCTGCGAGCCGCCGGAGCAGCCCGCCGCCAGCAGGAGCGCGGCGGCGGACGGCACGAGGAACGACGGACGGAGGGACCGGCGGCGGGAAGACGTCACCGGACCAGCGTAGACGGGGGTCAGAGGTGGACTACGGGGCAGGTCAGGGTTCGCGTGATGCCTTCCACCTGCTGGACCCGGGCGACCACCATGCGGCCGATCTCGTCCACCGTGTCGGCCTGGGCGCGCACGATCACGTCGTAGGGTCCGGTGACGTCCTCTGCCTGGATCACTCCCGGGAGTTTCGCGATGGTCTCGGCGACGATCGACGCCTTGCCCACCTCGGTCTGAATAAGGATGTACGCCTGTACCACGGAACCTCCAGGGCGGCCACGAGGATCATGTGGGGGAGAGGAACGCCACGTTATCGCGTCGCGGACGGGAGCGGGGAGACCCGGGGACCCGGAGACGTCCGTAGCGTGGCGTACGGGCGACACGAGCCGACGTGTCTCCCGGCACCACAGACAGCGGTGACCGCCCGCGACCGCGGAGCGGCCCGGCCCGTGCGGGGGACGGGCGCAAGCGGCCCCGGGAAGCCCGCGGCCCGCGCGGACACGTCGGAGCAGCCCGCACCGGACGCCGGTGCGACGAACGAGAGGTGACACCCGGTGAAGGGAACCGTGGGTGAGTTGGGGGAGTTCGGGCTCATCAGAGAGCTCACCGCCCGCCTCACCACCACTCCGGCGGTACGGCTGGGGCCCGGCGACGACGCCGCGGTCGTGGCGGCTCCGGACCGCAGGGTCGTGGCCAGTACCGACGTACTGATCGAGGGACGCCACTTCCGCCGCGACTGGTCGACCGCGTACGACGTCGGGCGGAAGGCCGCGGCGCAGAACCTCGCCGACATCGCGGCGATGGGCGCCGTGCCCACCGCGCTGCTCCTCGGCCTCGTCGTCCCGGCGAGTCTCCCGGTGACCTGGGCGACCGAACTCATGGACGGGCTGCGCGACGAGTGCCAGGTCGCCGGGGCGGCCGTGGTCGGCGGCGACGTGGTCGGCGGGGACACCATCACCGTCGCGATCACCGCGCTCGGCGACCTCCGCAACCACGAACCGGTCACCCGGGCCGGCGCCCGCCCGGGCGACGTCGTCGCGGTCACCGGCTGGCTCGGCTGGTCCGCCGCCGGATTCGCCGTGCTCTCCCGGGGATTCCGGTCGCCCCGTGCCTTCGTGGAAGCCCACCGGCGCCCCGAACCGCCCTACCACGCGGGCCCCGCGGCGGCCGGGCTCGGCGCCACCGCGATGACCGACGTCAGCGACGGACTGGTCGCCGACCTCGGGCACATCGCCGAAGCCAGCAAGGTCCGCATCGACCTGCGCTCCGGACTCATCGACGTCCCGTCCCAGATGTCGGACATCGGGCAGGCGGTCGGCGTCGACCCGCTCCAGTGGGTGCTCACCGGGGGAGAGGACCACGCGATCGTGGCGACCTTCCCGCCCGACGTGAAGCTGCCCGCCCGCTGGAAGGTCATCGGCGAGGTCCTCAACCCGTCCGCCCTGCCCCAGGTCACCGTCGACGGCGCGCCCTGGACCAGCAGGGGCGGCTGGGACCACTTCGGCGAGGTCGAGGACGCTCCCCAGTAGCGCCTCCTCGGACGGTGTCCGGCCGGTGGACCGCCGACCCGGCGCAGCACGGCCCCCAGTAAATTGCGGGCATGCCGATATCTGCCGCCGTACCTCCCCGTGTCCTCACCGTCGCCGGATCGGACTCCGGCGGCGGTGCCGGCATCCAGGCCGACCTCAAGACGATGCTGGCACTCGGCGTGCACGGCATGAGCGTGCTGACCGCCGTGACCGCCCAGAACTCCCTGGGCGTGCAGGGTGCCTGGGAGCTTCCGGCCGAAGCGGTACGCGCCCAGTACCGCAGTGTCGTGGACGACATCGGCGTCCAGGCGGTGAAGACGGGCATGCTCGCGTCCGCCGCTCTGGTCGAGACGGTCGCCGAACTCCTCGCGGGCACGGGCGCCCCGGTCGTCGTCGATCCGGTGGGCGTCTCCAAGCACGGGGACGCGCTGCTCGCCGCCGAGGCCCTCGAAACCGTACGGACGAAACTGCTGCCGCTGGCCACGGTCGCCACTCCGAACCTGGACGAAGTGGCACAGCTCACGGGCGTCGAGGTGGCCCAGGAGCCCGACATGCGGCGGGCGGCCGCCGCCGTACTCGCCTTCGGCCCGCGCTGGGTGGTGATCAAGGGCGGCCATCTCCCCGGTGAGGCCGTCGACCTGCTCACCGACGGTGACCAGGAGCACTGGCTGCGGGCCCCGCGCCACGACAACCGGCACACCCACGGCACGGGCTGCACCCTCGCCTCGGCCATCGCCTGCGGCCTGGCGCGCGGCCAGAACGTGCCCACGGCGGTCCGGAACGCGAAGACCTACGTCACCGGGGCGATCGAGGCCGGTTTCGCGCTCGGCTCCGGAATCGGCCCGGTCGACCACGGCTGGCGGAGCCGCCGGGCCTGAAGCCGCGGGAGGCGCCGGCTCGCGGAGCCGGGGCGTCTCCCCGTCCGGGCACAGCAAAAAGCCGGTCCACCGAGGTGGACCGGCTTTCTGGGCAACCGGAAGGCTGCGCTACGACGGGGAACGTCAGCGCGCGACCTTGCCGGCCTTGATGCACGAGGTGCAGACGTTGAGCCGCTTCGGCGTCCGACCGACCACGGCACGCACGCGCTGGATGTTGGGATTCCAGCGACGAGACGTACGGCGGTGCGAGTGCGAAATGTTGTTGCCGAAGCCCGGCCCCTTGCCGCAGACGTCGCAGTTGGCAGCCACGGGTCACTCCAAAGACTTCAGGTGCACTTACAGTGAATTCCGGCGCGCCGGAATCAGCGAACTGAAGTGACGGCACCGGAGGAATGGCCCGACTCTCGCCGGGCAACCGAAACACCATACAACGGCTGCGTCGGTACAACGAAACTACCATGGTTCAGCCGTCCGCCCTCCCGCCCCCCGCCCCGGGCCACTCTCCGGCGGCCCGGGGTTAACCTGCGGTGCAGCCTGCCGTACACGGCCGCTTCACGGCCGTGTTCTGAAAGTCCCGCCTGCCCGGCGACGCCTGGTACGCACGCTCGCCGCGTCGTCGGGATCGCCCCGGTACATCCAGTATCGGGGCGGCCCTCCGCCTTGCGATCGCACGCGAACCGGACACCGCCGGCCCCGCCCTCCGGGCGGACGGCGCCACTTCCACAACACGACCCAGGAGGACCCAGGTGCCGCAGCCCCCCGACGATTTCGACGCCGTCGCGGTACGCACCTGGTGCTCCCTGGCCCTCGAAGCCCTGGGCCGCGAGCGCGCCGCGATCGACGCGATCAACGTCTACCCCGTCCCCGACGGGGACACCGGCACCAACCTCTTCCTCACCGTGGAGTCCGCGCGGGCCTCCGTCGAGGCCGTCTTCGCCGCCCACGACCGCGACTCCCCGGGGCCCGGTGCCACGGAGCCGGGCACCGCCGAGGCGGTACGCGCCATGGCGCACGGGGCACTTGTCGGGGCGCGGGGCAACTCCGGCACCATCCTCGCCCAGCTCCTGCGCGGGATGGCCGCCGTGCTCGCGGACGGCGGGGACGCGGACCACCTGGCCCGGGCGCTCGCGCGCGCCGCCACCGCCGCCCGCCGGGCCGTCGCCCACCCCGTCGAGGGCACCATCCTCACCGTCGCCACCGCCGCCGCGCGGGCCGCCGGGGCGGTCGCCGCCGGAGCCGGCCTGGCGGCCGTCGCACGGGCCGCGCACGCGGGAGCCGCCGAGGCGCTGGAGGAGACCCCCGGCCGGCTGCCGGTGCTCGGCCGCGCCGGAGTCGTGGACGCCGGCGGACAGGGCCTGGTGACCGTACTGGGGGCGCTGCTGGAGACGGTGACCGGACAAGCGCCCGTACGCGCCCCCCGGCAGGCGCCGGAACCCCTTCCCGTGCCGGAGGGCCCCGCGGTCCACCCCGGCGAGTGCGGTGACCCCGCGGACCGGGCGGCGGCCGGTGACGGGCCCGCCTTCGAGGTCATCTACCTCCTGGAAGCCGGGGATGCCGAGGTGGACCGCCTCCGCGGGCGGCTCGACGCCCTCGGCGACTCCCTCGTCGTGGTCGGCGGCGACGGCCTGTGGAACGTGCACGTGCACGTGGACGACGCCGGCGCCGCCGTGGAGGCCGGCGTGGAGGCGGGACGCCCGTACCGGATCCGGATCACCCACTTCGGCGCCGCGCGCACGAGCCCGCACCCCGAACCCGCCCCGCGCTCCGTCGTCCTGGTCGTCCCCGGCGAGGAACTCCGCGGGCTCTGCGAGGAGGCCGGTGCCGTCACCGTGCTCGGGCGCCCCGGGAAGCCGCTCGCCAGCGGCGAACTCGTCGAGGCCGTCCGCCGCGCCAACGCCCGCGAGGTCGTGCTGCTCCCCAACGACGCGAACCTGCGCCACGTCGCGGCCGTCGCCGCCGAGCAGGTCAGGGGCGACGGCATCCGGGTCGCCGTCGTTCCGACCCGCGCCGTCGTCCAGGGCATCGCCGCTCTCGCCGTGCACGAGCCGGGCCGGAGTTTCGACGAGGACGTCGTCGCCATGACCGCGGCCGCCGGAGCGACCCGGTACGCCGAACTCGCCGTCGCCGAAGCGCAGTCGTGGACCACGGCCGGCATCTGCCAGGCCGGCGACATCCTCGGCCTGATCGACGGGGACGTGGCCGTCATCGGCGCGGACGTCCCCGGCACGGCCCGTACCGTCCTCGACCGGATGCTCGCCGCCGGCGGGGAACTGGTCACCCTCGTCCTCGGCGAACACGTGCCCGACGCCCTCGGCGACACACTGGAGTCGTACGTACGCGAGGGGCACCTGGCCGTCGACACCACGGTCTACCGGGGCGGGCACCCGGGAACCCCGCTGCTGATCGGCGTCGAATAGCCGTCGGGCGGCCCGCGCAGCCCGGCCGTCGGACACGCCCCGGGCACTCCGGGCCGACGGCTGTCGGTGGCGTGGTGTGCAATGGAACCCGTGTCCGCGCTCGATGAACCCCTCAAGAAGCTGCTCGGCGGAGCCACCGCGAAGGTGATGGCCGAACACCTCGGCCTGCACACCGTCGGCGACCTCCTGCACCACTACCCGCGACGGTACGAGGAGCGGGGCCGGCTCACCCCGCTCTCCGACCTCCCGCTGGACGAACACGTCACGGTGGTCGCCCAGGTCGCCGACGCCCGGGTGCTCGGCTTCAACAACGGGCGCGGCAAACGCCTGGAGGTCACCCTCACCGACGGCAGCGGCCGGCTCCAGCTGGTCTTCTTCGGCCACGGGGTGCACAAGCCCCACCAGGACCTCCTCCCCGGCCGCCGGGCGATGTTCGCGGGCAAGGTCGGCGTCTTCAACCGCAAGACGCAGCTCGCCCACCCCACGTACCAACTGCTCGACACCGAGGCCGGCGCGGCGGACGGGGAAGCGGGCGTGCGCGAGGCCGTGGACGCCTTCGCCGGACGGCTGCTGCCCCTCTATCCCGCCTGTAAGCAGCTCGACTCCTGGCGCATCGCCAAGGCGGTGGACACCGTGCTGCCCAGCGCCCAGGAGGCCGTCGACCCCCTGCCCGCCGCCCTGCGGGAAGGACGCGGATTCGTCTCCCTGCCCGAAGCCCTGGTGAAGGTGCACCGGCCGCAGACCAAGGCGGACATCGAGGACGCCAGGGAGCGGCTGAAGTGGGACGAGGCGTTCGTCCTCCAGGTCGCGCTGGCCCGTCGCCGGTACGCCGACACCCAGCTCCCCGCGGTCGCCCGCCGCCCGGTGCCCGACGGGCTGCTCGACGCCTTCGACGCCCGGCTGCCGTTCACCCTCACCGAGGGCCAGCGGAAGGTGTCCGGCGAGATCTTCGGCGATCTCGCCACCGAACACCCCATGCACCGGCTGCTCCAGGGCGAGGTCGGCTCCGGCAAGACCATGGTCGCCCTGCGCGCGATGCTCGCCGTCGTGGACGGCGGCGGTCAGGCCGCGATGCTCGCCCCCACCGAGGTGCTCGCCCAGCAGCACCACCGCTCCATCACCGAGATGATGGGGGACCTCGCCGAGGGCGGGATGCTCGGGGGCTCCTCGCTCGGCACGAAGGTCGTCCTGCTCACCGGCTCCATGGGCACCGCCGCCCGCCGCCGGGCGCTGCTGGACCTGACCACCGGCGAGGCCGGACTGGTCATCGGCACCCACGCGCTGATCGAGGACAAGGTGTCCTTCCACGATCTCGGGCTGGTCGTCGTCGACGAGCAGCACCGCTTCGGAGTGGAACAGCGCGACGCCCTGCGCTCCAAGGGCAAGCAGCCGCCGCATCTGCTGGTGATGACCGCCACACCCATCCCGCGCACGGTCGCGATGACGGTCTTCGGCGACCTGGAGACGTCCGTCCTGGACCAGCTCCCCGCCGGGCGCTCGCCGATCGCCACCCACGTGGTGCCCGCCGCCGACAAACCGCACTTCCTCGCCCGCGCCTGGGAGCGGGTCCGCGAGGAGGTGGAGGGCGGCCACCAGGCGTACGTCGTCTGCCCCCGGATCGGCGACGACCCCGAGGAGGCGGGCGGGGCCAAGGGCGCGAAGACCGGCAAGGGCGCGAAGGCCGCGGCGAAGGCGGAGGAGCCGGACGCCCCGAGTCCGGACGGCGACAAGCGCCCGCCGCTCGCCGTGCTCGACATCGCCGCCCGGCTGGCCGCGGGACCGCTCGCCGGGCTCCGCGTCGAGGTGTTGCACGGCCGGATGAACCCGGACGACAAGGACGACGTGATGCGGCGGTTCGCCGCCGGCCAGGTCGACGTGCTGGTGGCCACCACCGTGATCGAGGTCGGGGTGAACGTCCCCAACGCCACCGCGATGGTGATCATGGACGCGGACCGGTTCGGCGTCTCCCAGCTGCACCAGCTGCGCGGCCGCGTCGGCCGGGGCTCGGCCCCAGGGCTCTGCCTGCTGGTCAGCGAGGCCCACGAGGCGAGCCCGGCCCGCGCCCGGCTCGGCGCGGTCGCCGCCACTCTGGACGGCTTCGAGCTCTCCCGGATCGACCTGGAACAGCGCCGGGAGGGCGACGTGCTCGGCCAGGCCCAGTCCGGGGTCCGCTCCTCGCTGCGGATGCTCACCGTCATCGACGACGAGGAGATCATCACCGCCGCGCGGGCCGAGGCCACCCGGACCGTCGCCGCCGACCCGGAGCTGACCGGCCACCCGGAGCTGCGGACCGCCCTGGACGCCCTGCTGGACAAGGACCGCGAGGAGTTCCTCGACAAGGGGTGACCGGGTCCGCCCGGGCCCGCGCCGCCCGCACGCCATATCGTGGGACCAGGGTCTTTCGTCCGGGCACGCGGCCCGGCCCGATCCGGACGGATGACCCCCGAGGCACGCGACCCCCGCGTGCCGTCCCGCGACCCGAGGACCGACTCCCATGACCCGCGTGATCGCCGGTTCGGCCGGCGGACGCCGCCTGGCCGTACCGCCCGGCAACGGCACCCGCCCCACCTCCGACCGTGCGCGTGAGGGCCTCTTCTCGACCTGGGAGGCGTTGCTCGGCACGCTCGACGGCGTCCGGATCGCCGACCTGTACGCGGGCTCCGGCGCGGTCGGCCTGGAGGCGCTCTCCCGTGGTGCCGTCCACGCGCTGCTCGTGGAGGCCGATCCGAAGGCCGTCCGCACCGTCCGCGAGAACGTCCGCGCCGTCAATCTGCCCGGCGCCGAGGTCCGCACCGGCAAGGCCGAACAGACCGTGTCCGGACCGGCGCCCGCCGACCCGTACGACGTGGTCTTCCTGGACCCGCCCTACCTCGTCACCGACGACGATCTCCGGGAGATCCTGCTCACACTCCGCTCGCGGGGCTGGCTTGGCGAGGGCGCACTCGTCACCGTGGAACGAGCCACCAGAGGCGGGGAATTCGGCTGGCCGGAGGGTTTCGAGCCATTGAGGTCCCGTCGTTACGGCGAAGCGACCCTTTGGTACGGTCGCGCCGCCTCCACGTGCGAAGACGCACGATGACCGGACCCGGGAGCGAGGGAATCACGTTGCGCCGCGCCGTCTGTCCGGGGTCGTTCGACCCCATCACCAACGGACATCTCGACATCATTGGCCGAGCCTCGAAGCTGTACGACGTCGTACACGTCGCGGTGATGATCAACCAGTCCAAGAAGGGGCTGTTCACCGTCGACGAGCGGATCGAGCTGATCCGCGAAGTCACCTCCGACTTCGGCAACGTCGAAGTCGAGTCCTTCCACGGCCTGCTGGTCGACTTCTGCAAGCAGCGGGAGATCCCGGCCATCGTGAAGGGGCTCCGGGCGGTCAGCGACTTCGACTACGAACTGCAGATGGCCCAGATGAACAACGGCCTCTCCGGTGTCGAGACGCTCTTCGTCCCCACCAACCCCACCTACAGCTTCCTGTCGTCCTCCCTGGTCAAGGAGGTCGCCACCTGGGGCGGAGACGTCTCCCACCTGCTGCCGCCGACCGTCCACGCGGCGCTCCAGGAGCGGCTGGAGCGCACGTGACCGTCTGAGCGACCGTCACCCGGTGTCGGACGGGAGCCGACTGGCCTTACAGTCGTCCCGTCCGTCTCCAACAGCGGCAGAGAGTGGCGAGCACACGGTGGACGTGCAGAAGAAGCTCGACGAGATCGTCGAGGCGGTCGGGAACGCCCGGTCCATGCCCATGTCGGCCTCGTGCGTGATCAACCGCGCCGATCTGCTCGGGATGCTCGACGAGCTCCGCGAAGCACTGCCCGGCTCGCTGGCCCACGCCGAGGAGGTCATCGGCGGCAGCGAGCAGCTCGTCGACCGGGCCCGCCAGGAGGCGGAGCGGATCATCGAGTCCGCCCATGCCGAGCGCGGCTCGCTGATCTCCTCCACCGAGGTCGTCGTACGGTCCCAGAGCGAGGCCGACCGCATCCTGGCCGACGCCCGCCGCGAGGCCGCCGAGGTCAAGGCGGAGGCCGACGAGTACGTCGACAGCAAGCTCGCCAACTTCGAGGTCGTCCTCACCAAGACCATCGGCTCCGTGGACCGGGGCCGGGAGAAGCTGCTCGGGCGCGGCCACGGCCTCGACGAGCAGGGCTACGAGGATCCCGACTTCGCCGAGGCCCCCGAGCGCAGCGCCGACCCGGAGACCCTCCAGCGGCGCGCCGACGAGTACGTCGACACCAAGCTCGGTGCCTTCGAGGCCGTGCTCGGCAAGACTCTGGAGGCGGTGGGCCGCGGCCGGCAGAAGCTGCACGGCCGGGTGGCCACCGACGACCTCGGCGTGCACATGGCCGCCCAGGACGCCGCGGGCGGCCAGGGCCACACCAGCGACGCCGACTACCTGGCAGGCCTCGCCGAGCTGGCCGACCCGGAACCGCCGCAGGCCTCCCCGAACTACCCGGCGAGGCCCCAGTCCTCGTACGCCGAGCCCGTCCAGAGCTACGACTACCAGCAGCCGGTCCAGCAGGACCCGTACGGCTACGCGCAGCCGCAGCAGGACGGCTACGAGCGGCAGGACGGCTACGAGCAGCCGCAGCAGGACGTGTACGCCTACCAGCAGCAGGCGTACGACCCGAACGCCTACCAGCCGCAGAGCGAGCAGACCGGGCAGCCCGGCCGGCCCGAGTACGGGTGGGCCGATCAGCAGTCCCCGCCGCCGCAGTCGCAGCCCGCGCTCGACGAGACCAGTCTCTTCGACACCAGCATGATCGACTTGGAGCAGCTGCGCCGGTACGAACAGGGCCACTGACCCGGCGCCGCACGGCCCCCACCGGGCCCGACCGGTCCGGATTGGGTGCTGGGCGGTACGTCAAGTATCCTGGCTCCTCGGTCGCGCGTATCTCCGCCGATCCCGGCTGCCCGTTTCGACTCCGGAACGGCCGGCCCCTCCCGACGCAGTGCGATGCACGTGAATCCCGAAAGCAGGAGAAGCCCTGAACGGCCACCTCGACCACCGCAATCCTCTCGTGTTCGATACGCACGAGCTGGGTCGGCGTCCCGGTGCCCTGAAGCGGCTGACCCGCTCGGTGGAAGCACCGAGGGACCTGGGTATCGACGGCGTCATCGGCGTGCCGGAAGGCGCACCGCTGGCGCTGGACCTCCGCCTCGAATCGGTCATGGAAGGGGTGCTCGTCACAGGCACCGCCCGTGCGACCGCCGAGGGGGAGTGCGTAAGGTGTCTGGAGCCGCTGACCTTCGAGGTCGAAGCGGACTTCCAGGAAATGTTCTCGTACCCTGACGCCGACGACCGGGGTCGCAGCAAGACTGCGGACCCGGCCGACGACGCCGAGGACGACGAGGACGAGTTTTTCCTTGAGGACGGCTTGTTCGACCTCGAAACGGTGCTGCGTGACGCGGTAGTGCTCGCACTGCCGATGCAGCCGGTGTGCACGGAGACCTGTGCCGGTCTGTGTTCCGAATGCGGAATCAGGCTGGACGAGAATCCTGGCCACCACCATGACGCCGCCGACCCCCGGTGGGCGGCATTGCAGGGACTCGCCGAGACCGTTCAGGACGGCGAGAAGGACAACATGGGCGGCGCCGAACCTGGCGTCGACGAGAAGCAGGAGAAGTAGCCGTGGCTGTTCCGAAGCGGAAGATGTCGCGCAGCAACACGCGCCACCGCCGGTCGCAGTGGAAGGCTGCGGTCCCCACCCTGGTTTCGTGTGAGCGTTGCCAGGAGCCGAAGCTCCAGCACATTGCGTGCCCGAGCTGCGGCACGTACAACAAGCGCCAGGTCCTCGAAGTCTGAGTGGCTGGTGAGAGGCACGATGTCTGAGTTGTCCCACGCCAAGAAGCAGGCAGACAACGTCAACACAGCCTCGTCCCACACGCTTCTGGAAGGGCGGCTCGGGTATCACCTTGAGTCCGCCCTTCTGGTGCGTGCGCTGACCCACCGTTCGTTCGCGTACGAGAACGGCGGTCTGCCCACCAACGAGCGGCTCGAATTCCTCGGGGATTCCGTGCTCGGCCTGGTGGTCACGGACACGCTGTACCGCACCCACCCCGACCTGCCCGAAGGCCAGCTGGCCAAGTTGCGGGCCGCGGTGGTTAACTCGCGTGCACTCGCGGAAGTGGGCCGCGGCCTCGAACTCGGTTCCTTCATCCGGCTCGGCCGCGGTGAAGAGGGCACGGGTGGCCGGGACAAGGCTTCCATCCTCGCCGACACCCTTGAAGCGGTGATCGGCGCGGTCTATCTCGATCAGGGCCTCGACGCGGCCTCGGAGCTGGTCCACCGGCTCTTCGACCCGCTCATCGACAGGTCCTCGAACCTCGGCGCCGGCCTGGACTGGAAGACCAGTCTCCAGGAACTCACCGCGAGCGAGGGTCTCGGAGTCCCCGAGTACCTCGTCACGGAGACCGGCCCGGACCACGAGAAGATCTTCACTGCTGCCGCTCGCGTCGGTGGTGTCTCGTACGGCACCGGCACCGGTCGTAGCAAGAAGGAAGCGGAGCAGCAGGCGGCCGAGTCCGCCTGGCGCGAAATCAGCGCCGCCGCCGAAGTGAGGGCGACCGCGGAGAAGTCCGCGGCCGACGCAGGGGCCGCCGACACCTCTGCCGAACCCCCGCCGAGCACGGACGTTTCTCCTGCCTGACCC
>NZ_JBHWZJ010000061.1:0-25701 GCF_042728415.1 Streptomyces sp. NPDC060198
CCGCCATGTACGGACGTACCGTCAGTTGTATTGCTCCGATGAGGTGTTGACCCGGCGCGCCGCACGGTGGCGTCGTTGTCATGCATTCTTCACATGGATAGCCTGTGCCCGCTCGGCAGCCCTTCGCCCACCCCACCGGGACCGAGGGCTCCCTCTCCCCCCACACACGCAGGAGCAGACATGCCCAGACGCCCCGCGGCCCCCGCGCGCCGTCGCGCCTCCGCCGCCGCCCTGGCGGCCCTCACCGTCGCGGCCGTCGTGACGGCGGGAGCGCCGACCCCGGCGTCGGCCGCGCCGGACCCGACCGCCAACTCCCTGAACCGGGCCTTCGCCCGCGCCGCCGCGGAGTACGGCGTACCCCGCGACCTGCTCGCGGCGGTCGGCTACGGCGAGACGCACTTCGACGGCCACCACGGACTCCCCAGCCAGGACAACGGCTACGGCGTCATGCACCTGGTGAGCAACCCGACCAACCGCTCCCTGGAGAAGGCCGCCGCCCTCACCGGAGCCTCGGCCGCCCGGCTGCGCGAGGACACCGCGACGAACGTCCTCGGCGGCGCCGCCGTGCTCCGCTCGTACGCCGACTCCCTCGGGCTCGACGGGGACGAGCGGCTCGACGTCGACTCCTGGTACCCGGCCGTCGCCCGGTACGGCGGCGCCGACGGGCCGGCCGCCGCGCTCTACGCGGACGCCGTCTACTCCTTCCTCGCCGGTGGTCTGCGAGGCAGGACCCCCGAGGGCGAGGAGGTCACCGTCACCTCGCGTCCGGTCTCCCCGGAGAAGGGCACCATCGCGCCGCCGGACGTCAGCACCCGGTCGGCGGACTACCCCTCGGCGCTCTGGGTGCCCGCCGCCACCACCAACTACAAGGTGGGCCGGACCGCGGACATCGACAAGATCGTCATCCACGTCACGCAGGGCTCGTACGCGGGCTCGATCAGCTGGTTCCAGGACCCCGCGGCCGTGGTCAGCGCCCACTACGTGATCCGCTCCTCGGACGGCCAGATCACCCAGATGGTGCGCGACAGCGACACCGCGTACCACGCCAAGAGCGCCAACGCCTCGGCCCTGGGCATCGAGCACGAGGGCTGGATCGACGACCCGAGCTGGTTCACGGACGCGATGTACCGCTCCTCGGCGGCACTCACCCGCTACCTCTGCGACAGGCACGGCATCCCGAAGGACCGGACGCACATCATCGGGCACAGCGAGGCGCCCGGAAACGACCACACGGACCCGGGCCCCTACTGGGACTGGACCACCTACATGCAGCTGGTCGACGGCACCACCGGTGGAACGACGGACGCGTTGAGCTTCGCCACCTACACGACCCAGCAGTCCGGCTCCAGCGGCTCCCAGGTCAAGGCCGTGCAGCAGCTCCTCAACACCCAGGGTTACGAGGCCGGTGCGCAGGACGGGGTGTTCGGCACCGAGACCAAGACGGCGGTCCAGAACTTCCAGCGGGCCCGCGGACTCAGCGCGGACGGCATCGTGGGCGCGAAGACCTGGACGGCTCTGCTGTCGGCCGGTGCCACCCCGGACCTGCGGCAGGGCAGCACCGGTGACGACGTCAGGCGCCTCCAGCGGTCGCTGACGGCGGCCCTCGGCTCGACCGTCGCCATCGACGGCCAATTCGGTTCGGGTACCGCCACCGCCGTACGCACCTTCCAGACCGACCACGCACTCACGGTGGACGGCATCGTCGGTACGGCGACCTGGGAGGCCCTCCAGGCCGGCGGCTGATCCGGAATCGGCGGGCGACGCGCGGGCGGGCCGGGAGCAGGTGCCGGTCCGCCCCGGCACGCGCCCTTACGCCGGGCCGGACCGGCTCGGTAGGCTGCGGCCCATGTTCCTCTCCCGTGCTTAGGCCCTGCCCGGCCATTCCCGCCGATCCGACGCGAATGGTCAGACACGGTCCAGGACACCGCTCCGCGCACGCTCCCACTCGGTGGCAGCGGCACTCCGGTGTCCCCGCACGCCCGCGTCGCGCCCGCGCGCCGCCTTTCCGAGGAACTCCCATGTCTTCCCTCTCCTATCGGGCCGTTCTCCGTACCCCGCTCGCCCCGACGGCCTTCGTCGCCTCTCTGTTCGGGCGCCTCTCCTACGGGACGGTGCCGCTCTCCCTCATGCTCGCCGTCTCCGGGACGACCGGCTCCTACGCGGCGGCCGGACTCGCCGGGGCCCTGTTCGGGGCCGCCGGTGTCGTTCTCTCCCCCGCACGGGCCGCCCTGCTGGACCGGTACGGAGCCCGCCGGGCCCTTCCGCCGATGGCCGGCGCCTACGCGCTCCTGCTCGCCGTGCTGGCCCGGGAGACCTGGCGGCCCGGGGCACCGGAGTGGCGGCTGGTGGCGCTCTCGGTGGCCGCCGGCTTCTGCATGCCCCCGATGGGGCCGGTGATGCGTGCCCTGTGGAGCGCCCTCCTGAGCGACCGCGACCTCCTGCGCAGGGCGTACAGCCTGGACGCGGTGGCCGAGGAACTGCTCTACGTCAGCGGCCCGTTGCTCGTCGGGCTCCTCGTCCTCCACGCGGTCCCGGCAGCTGGTCTGGCCGCCGGCGCCGCTCTCGTCCTGGCGGGGGCGCTCACGCTCGCGTACTCCCCTGCCGTCCGCGCCGGGGAGGCCGCCCGCACCGCGGGCGGAAGGGCCGTCCGCGCGGACGTCACCGGCGGGGCGGGCGTCGATGGCTCCGGGCGCCCGTCACCGCTGCGGACGGCGGGCGTGCGCCACGCCGTGACCGTCATGGCCGGCGTCGGGCTGGGGCTAGGGGCACTGGACCTCCTGGTCGTGGCCTTCGCGCCGGACCGCCCCCAGGCCGCGGCCTGGGTGCTGGCCGCCCTGTCGGCCGGAAGCGCGGTCGGCGGCCTCGCCCACGGCGCGCTGGCCCGGCGGGAGGGCGGTGTCGCGAGGGCGGCCGCCCTGACCGGGGCGTTCGGCGCGGCGCTGGCCGTCGCCGGTCTCTCCCCGCACGTGTCCGTCCTGCTGGCGCTCGCCGGTGTCGCCGGGCTGTTCGTCTCTCCGGTGATCACGACGGCGTACCTGCTGGCCGACGCCGCGGTCCACGAGGAAGCCCGCACCCGCGCCGGGGCCTGGGCCAACACCGCTTTCAACGCGGGGAGTTCACTGGGCGCCGCAGCGGCGGGCCTGGGTGTGGACCGGCTGCCGACGGCGGTGTGCTTCGCGCTGGCAGCCGTGCCCGCCCTGTCGGCGGCGGTGTTCGTGTCGAGAGCGCGCGGGGCACGCCGACGAGTAAAGGGCGCCGGCAAGACCGTCTCCGCCGCGTAACACAGCCCTTCGTCGCGGGCGCACGATGGCCCCGTACCCCTCGGCGGCAGAAGGGGTACGGGGCCACCATCGGTTCTCAGTGCACGGAGGTCACTTCAGGCCGAAGGCCCTGATGATCTCCTCGTCCACCGCGAGGCCGTCCGGGCCCTCGGCGTGCGCCTTGAGGGAGACCGAGGAGGCCCCCTTCTTCGGCGGGGTGAACGTCGCGGCCCACTGTCCGGACGCGGTCCTGCGCAGCTTGACGGTGCTCCACTGGGCACCGTCGTCGTAACTGACCTGCAGGGAGGCGCTCGTCGCCTTCACCGCGCCGTCCAGCCAGGCCTGCGTCCCGGCACCGAGGCCGAGTTCGACCTTCTTGCCCGCCTTCACGTCACCGGCGAGGTCGGTGTCGACGTCGAAGTCCAGTTGGATCAGAGGGATGTCGGCCTGGGCGTAGCCGCTCTCGCCAGGTGCCAGCGCCCCGGACCGGAACGACCACTCGCTGTGGGTACGGGTGGAGGACTTCCAGGTCCCGGCGTCCCGACGGGAGTCGAGGACCAACCGGTACGGCAGCTTCTCGGGTGACAGCTCCCAGGCGTACCCCGCCCGGCCCGCGCCTTCCTTGATCAGGGTGTCTCCCTGGTAGAAGGCGTAGCTGGTGGTGTCGTACTCGTCCTCCGGCATGGATCCGGAGTGCCCGTCGCCCGAGTCGGTCCACGGGGTGATGTTGAACTGCATGTCGTCGTAGGAGGTACGGAAGGGGCCCCAGTAGCCGGTGCCGAGGCGCGGGGAGGTGACCGGGGCGAACCATTCGTCCCGGTAGGTGCGGCCCGCCGTGTAGTCGAGTGAGGCACTGCGCATCTGGGCCGCGATGTCGGTGGCGGTGGCGTTGAGGACGGAGTGGTCCTCGTACCAGAAGGAGTCGCCGGGCAGCGGGGTCACCCATTCCTCGCGGACGCCGGGGTAGCTCTCGTACTCGTCGAATCCCACGCCCGGGCCGTACTCGGGGATGTCGTAGCGGTAGCCGGCGCCGAGCGTCTTCCTGGCGCCGTAGAAGGTGTTCTCCACCTTGGCGAGTTGGCGGGTGGACGGGGTGAAGGCCAGGGACCGGTCGGGGATGGTGCCGTCGTGGCGGTCGACGAGGTCGTAGAGGTAGTCGGCGAACTTCTTCTGGTCGACGGCTATCTTCTTGCCGCGCAGGGCGGCCTTGATCAGGGACTGTCCGGCGATGGTCTGTGCGGAGGCGACCGGAATCGCAGACTCGGTGCCCCACTCGGTGTAGGACTCCATGGCGATGCCTCGGCCGTCGTTGACGACGAAGAGCGCTTCGGCACCCGCCGCGACCGCGTTGGCGAGCCGGTCGGCGGGGGCGACGGCGTCGCTGCGGGTGATGACCACGGCTTTGCCCTTGGCACGGAGTCCCTTGTAGGCGGCGGCACTTCCGTCGTCCGCGTACACGGCGTCGAGCTTCTGCTCGCGGTCCTCGGCGACCACGGAGCCGACCTGCGGGGTGACCGGGACGTCGTCGCCGTCGGCCGTGACGTCGATCAGCTCCTCGCCCAGGCGCCAGCGGGTCAGGAAGCTGAAGCTGCCCTGGGTGACCTTCTTGGTGGGGGCCGCCCACAACTCGTCGTAGATCAACGGGATCTGGTAGAGGTCGCGCTGGACCAGACCGCTGGGCGAGGTCCGGGCCATGTCGTAGCGGAGTTGTCGGGTCTCGGACTCCTGCGGGGCCCGCGCGCTGATCTTGCGGGCCTTCGACGCGTCGAGGGTGATGGTCCGCGGGCCGGTGCCGAGGATCGTCTCGGGTGCGGCGAGGAAGGCGAGCGCCTTGGAGTCGGTGCGGTCACCGTCGATGTCGAGTGTGGACCAGGCGGAGTAGTTGCCCGGGGGAAGCCGCAGCGTGGTGTCGCCCGAGACGTTGACGACGCGCAGCGTAGGGTCTTCGAGTGCGGCGAAGACGACCTGGCCGTCGACCGGTTCACCCGCGCGGCCGCGGAGCTGGATGGTGAGGTCGTAGCGCTCCTCCTCCTTGGACACCGCGAAGCCCGTGTGGGCGACGGTCGCGCCGGTCGCGTCGGTGGCGAGGACCTGTCCCGAGAAGAGGGTGCCCGCGTCGACCTCGGCCGGGTCGATCGAGAGCACCGCTTCGGCGGTGGACCCGGCGGGGACGGTCAGCTCCGGGGTGGCGAGGGTGTACGCCTCGGAGTCAGAGTCGGTCGCCAGGTGCAGGGTGACGTCCTGCTTGCCGGTGTTGGTGTAGGTGATGGTGCGCTCGGCCACCTCGTCGGAGGCGTCGTGCGGCCAGGCGTAGTCGGCGACCTCGACGGAGCCGGTGGCCACGATCGTGGTGTCGACCGCCGCCTTGACGTCGACGCGTCCAGTGCCCTGCTCGTACGGGGTGTACGCGTCGAGTGGCCTGGACGAGCTCATCAGCGCGTCCTTGAGCCGGCTGCCGGACCAGTCGGGGTGGCGCTGCTTGAGGATGGCGGCGGCACCGGCGACGTGCGGGGTGGCCATCGACGTACCGTCCATCGACTGGTACATGCCCTCCATGCCGGGGACCGACTGGGAGGCCGCCGCGTTGATGCCGACGCCCGGGGCGGAGAGGTCCGGCTTCAGGCCGTGGGTGTTGATCAGCGGGCCCATGGAGGAGAAGTCCGCGCGGTTGTCCTGCTTGTCGACGGCGGCGACGGTGAGCGCCTCGGCGGCGGAGCCGGGGGCGCTGATGGTACCGGCGCCGTAGGAGTTGCCGGCCGCGATGACGAAGAGGGGGCCGCCGTCCGCAGAGAGGACGTCGACCGCCTGGGCCATCGGGTCGCTGCCGTCGTCCGGCACCGGGGCGCCGAGGCTCATGGAGACGACGTCGGCGCCTTCGGCCTTCGCCCACTCCATCGCCTCGATGATGCCGGAGTCGGCGCCCTCGCCGCTGTCGCCGAGCACCTTGCCGATCAGCAGCCCCGCGCCGGGGGCGACGCCCTTGTTCAGCCCGCCCGACGCCGCGCCGGAGCCCGCGACGGTCGAGGCCACGTGGGTGCCGTGGCCGTTCTTGTCGTCCACGTCCTCGCCCGGGACGAAGCTCTTCGACTCCAGGACACGGTCCTTGACGTCCGGGTGGTCGGCGTCGATACCGGTGTCGAGCACCGCGACCTTGATGCCCGTGCCGTCGTACCCCTCCGCCCAGGCGGCGGGGGCGTTGATCTGCGGTACCGATTCGGAGAGCAGGGCCGTCGAACGGCCGTCGAGCCAGAGCTTGGACAGGCCCGCGTCCAGCGAACGGGCCTTCTGCGAACCGGAGATGTCCTGCCAGAAGGTCCGGGCGTCCGCCTTGTCGGCGGTGAGTGCCGCTCCGTGGATCGACTCCAGGGTGCGCGTCTTCCTGGCGCCGTCCGGCGCGACGGGCAGCGAACGCGCCACGGACTGCGGGTAGGTGGCGATCAGCGGGATACCGCCGGTCCCCTCGTCGTCGTACCCCATTGCGATCAGCGCGGAGATGTTGAAGAGCCTGCGGTCGAGCTTGCCCGCGGCGAGGAGGGAGGTGGCCTCGTCGGGCAGGACGTAGAGGTCGTCACCGGCCTGCTGCACGTGGACGCCGCCGGTCGCGCCGTCCGGGCGGTCGACGGTGACCGTGCCGTCGTCGCCGGCTCCGACTCCCTCGACGTAGTGCACCACGTCGCCGGTGACGAGGGTGACGTCGTGGCTCTGCGGTTCGGCCGCCTGCCGGGGATGCGCGAGGGGAGCCTGGGGGTTCGCCGGGTGGGGGGATGCCGAAGCGGAACCGGCGACGGGAAGCATGACACCGCTCACGAGCGCGACGGAAGTCGCCATGAGGAGGAGTGTGCGTCCCTGACGAGCGGGTCTCGCCCGGCCGGAAACGGAGGGGGCTGAAAATGTCATGGTGCTGATCTACCGGTAAATGACGGGCGGCAAAGCGGTTTCGTATTGGCAGGAAGCCGCCGTGGCGGCTAACCGCCCGGAGCGAAAAGGGCGTTCAGGACGGCGACGTCCGGAGTGGCGACATCCACGGGGCCGGCGCCCGTGAAGGGGGCCGCCGTGTGATGGATCGGGGTACGGGCGCCGGTGAGCCGCGCGCCGCTGCCGCCGTGCCGCTCGGCGACGATCTCCGCCATGATCGAGAGGGCCGTCTCCTCGGGCGTCCGCGCCCCGAGGTCCAGCCCGATCGGCGAGTGCAGACGGCCCAGTTCGTGCGCGGTGACGCCCTCTTCCCGCAGCGCCGCTTCCCGGTCACGGTGGGTGCGCCGCGATCCCATGGCGCCGATGTACCCGACGGGCAACCGCAGGGCGGTCTTCAGCAGCGGTACGTCGAACTTCGGGTCGTGGGTGAGGACGCAGAGTGCGGTACGCGCGTCGACCTCGGCCGTCGCGAGGTAGCGGTGCGGCCAGTCGACGACGATCTCGTCGGCCTCGGGGAAGCGGGCGGCCGTGGCGAAGACGGGCCGGGCGTCGCAGACCGTGACCCGGTAGCCGAGGAACGCGGCAGCGCGGGTCAGTGCGGAAGCGAAGTCGACGGCCCCGAAGACGATCATGCGGGGTGGCGGCACGCTCGACTCCACGAACACGGTGACGGGTAGGCCACACCGCGAGCCTCCCGTGCCGACGGTGACCGGGCCGGTGCGCCCGCCGTCCAGCATCGCCCGCGCTTCCGCGACGACGGCGCGCTCGAAATCTTCCGATGAAGTTGACGTACCGTCATCGCCACCTGCCCCCGCAGCACTCGGGGCAACGACCACGGCCCGCCCCAGGAGTTCGGGCGGGCCGTCGACGACCCGGGCGAGCGCGGTGGGCAGTCCGGCCGCCGATGCCGCGAGCGCCGACGCCACGACCGGCCGGACGCCGTCGCCGGCCCGGACCGGGGTGACCAGCACCTCGATGGTCCCGCCGCAGGTGAGGCCGACCGCGAAGGCGTCGTCGTCGCTGTAGCCGAACCGCTCGCGCACGGTGATCCCGTCGTCCAGGGCCTGACGGCACAGTTCGTACACCGCACCCTCCACGCAGCCGCCCGAGACCGAGCCGACCGCCTCGCCGGCCTGGTCGACGGCGAGGGCGGCGCCCGGCTGTCGAGGTGCGCTCCCGGTGACCCGGACGACCGTGGCGACGGCGAAGTCCCTTCCCTGCACGGTCCATCGGTGCAGTTCGGCGGCGATGTCCAGCATGCTTCTCTCCTCTCGTGCGGCGTCGGAACAGGGGACGTCGCGCCGGGAAACGGGTCAGGTGCCGGTGAGGTGCTCGGGGCGTACCGGGGTGCGGTTGAGTTCCAGGCCCGTCGCCGCCCGGATCGCGGCGAGGACGGCGGGGGTGGCCGAGAGGGTGGGGGCCTCGCCGACGCCCCGGAGACCGTACGGGGCGTTGTGGTCGGCGAGTTCGAGGACGTCGAGGGGGATGGGCGGGGTGTCGAGGATGGTCGGGATCAGGTAATCGGTGAAGGACGGGTTGCGGACTCTGGCGGTCTTCGGGTCGACGAGGATCTCCTCCATCACGGCGACGCCGAGCCCTTGGGTGGTGCCGCCCTGGATCTGTCCGGCGACGGCGAGCGGGTTGAGGGCCTTCCCGACGTCCTGGGCGCAGGCGAGTTCGACCACCTTCACGAGTCCCAGTTCGGTGTCCACCTCCACGACGGCGCGGTGGGCGGCGAAGGAGTACTGCACATGGCCGTTGCCCTGGCCGGTGCGGAGGTCGAAGGGTTCGGTGGGGCGGTGGCGCCACTCCAGCTCCACTTCGACCACCTCGTCTCCCAGGACGTCGGCGATGCCGGCGAGGGCCTCACCGCCGACGGTGACGACCTTGCCGTCCTCCAGTAGCAGTTCGGCGGTGGCCCAAGCGGGGTGGTACGTACCGAACTTGGCGCGCCCCAGTTCCAGCACGCGCTCCCGGACGGCCTCGCAGCTGTTCTTGACCGCGCCGCCGGTGACGTACGTCTGGCGGGAGGCGGAGGTGGAGCCGGCCGAGCCGACCCGGGTGTCGGCGGGCTGGACGGTGACCTGGCCGACGCCGAGTTCGGTGCGCGCGATCTGGGCGTGCACGGTGACACCGCCCTGTCCGACCTCCGCCATCGCGGTGTGCACGGTCGCGACGGCCTCGCCGTTGATGACCTCCATCCGGACCCGGGCGGTGGAGTAGTCGTCGAAGCCCTCGGAGAAGCCGACGTTCTTCAGCCCGACCGCGTACCCCACGCCCCGTACGACGCCCTCGCCGTGCGTGGTGTTGGAGAGGCCGCCGGGCAGTGCGCGCAGGTCGACCGGCCCGGTGGCCAGCCACTGCCGCTCGGGCGGCAGCGGGCGGGACTTGACGCGGCGCAGGAGTTCGGCGACGGGTGCGGGCGAGTCGCAGGGCTGCCCGGTGGGCAGCAGGGTGCCCTGCTCCATCGCGTTGATCCGGCGGAACTCCACCGGGTGCAAACCGAGTTCCGCGGCGAGCTTGTCCATCTGCGCCTCGTACGCGAAGCAGGCCTGGACGGCTCCGAAGCCTCGCATCGCGCCGCAGGGAGGGTTGTTGGTGTAGAGGGCGAGCGCCTCGATGTCGACGTCGTCCACGGCGTAGGGTCCCACCGAGAGCGATGCGGCGTTGCCGACGACGGCCGGAGAGGACGAGGCGTAGGCGCCGCCGTCCAGCACGATGCGGCACTTCACGTGGGTCAGCCTGCCGTCGCGGGTCGCGCCGTGCTCGTAGGTGAGCCGGGCGGGGTGGCGGTGGACGTGTCCGAAGAAGGACTCGAAGCGGTTGTAGACCATCTTGACCGGCTTGCCGGTGCGCAGCGCGAGCAGGCAGGCGTGGATCTGCATGGACAGGTCCTCGCGGCCTCCGAAGGCGCCGCCGACACCGGCCAGCGTCATCCGGATCTTCTCCTCGGGGAGGCCGAGGACGGGCGCCATCTGCCCCCGGTCGGAGTGCAGCCACTGGGTGGCGACGTAGAGGTCCACGCCACCGTCGTCGGCGGGTACGGCGAGTCCGGACTCGGGGCCGAGGAACGCCTGGTCCTGCATGCCGAAGACGTAACTGCCGCGCACGATCACGTCAGCGCGGGCCGCTGCCGCCGCCGCGTCGCCGCGCACGACCGGCTGGCGGTGCACGACGTTGGGGTGCGGGACGTGCGCGCTGTAATGGTCGTCGCGGCCCTCGTGGAGCAGGACGGCGTCCGGGGCGGTGGCGGATGCCTCGTCGGTGACGACGGGGAGTTCCGCGTAGTCGACGCGGATCTTCGCGGCGGCGCGGCGGGCGGTCTCGGGGTGGTCCGCGGCGACCAGGGCGACCGGTTCGCCGTGGTGGCGGACCCGGCCGTGGGCGAGGGCGGGGGTGTCCTTGATCTCCAGGCCGTAGTTCTTCACGGCGGTGGGCAGGTCGTCGTGGGTGAGCACCGCGTACACGCCGGGGGTGGCGAGCGCCTCCGCGACGTCGATGGAGCGGATCTCGGCGTGCGCGGTGGTGGAGCGCAGGGTGTGCCCCCAGAGCATGTCCTCGTGCCACATGTCGGAGGAGTAGGCGAACTCCCCCGTGACCTTGAGGGTGCCGTCGGGGCGGAGGGTGGACTCGCCGATCCCGCCCCGGGTGGGTGAGTGCTGGGTGAGGCCGACCGGGGTGCCGGTGGTCGTCTTCGTCATGGCCGGACCGCCGCTCCGGAGCGGGCGGCGGCGAGGCGGACCGCGTCGAGGATCTTCTCGTAGCCGGTGCAGCGGCAGAGGTTGCCGGAGAGCGCCTCGCGGATGTCCTGGTCGGACGGGGAGGGCCGTTGTTCGAGCAGTTCGTCGGCGGCGACCAGGAGTCCGGGGGTGCAGAAGCCGCACTGCACGGCTCCGGCGTCGATGAAGGCCTGCTGGACCGGGGAGAGCGGGGGGCCGTCGGGTCCTGGGGCGGCCTGCCACGCGCGGGCCTCGTCGAGGCCGGTGCCGCAGCCCCGGGCCGCGCAGCCGCTGCCGGGGTGGGCGTCGGCGCGGTGGCGGGCGTAGTCGGCGAGCCCTTCGACGGTGGTGACCTCGCGGCCCTCGGCCTGCCCGGCGGCGACCAGACAGGCGCAGACGGGCACTCCGTCGAGGCGGACGGTGCAGGAGCCGCACTCGCCCTGTTCGCAGGCGTTCTTGGAGCCGGGCAGGCCCATGCGTTCGCGCAGGACGTACAGGAGGGACTCGCCCTCCCAGACGTCGTCCGCCTGCTGCGGCCGGCCGTTGACAGTGAAGTGGACGCGCATGGTCAGCGGGCTCCTTCGAGGGTGCGGCCGGTGCGGTACTGCTCCCAGGTCCAGCCGAGGGTGCGGCGGGCGAGGACGCCGACCGCGTGCCGGCGGTAGCGGGCGGTGCCGCGGACGTCGTCGATCGGGTTGCAGGCTCCGGAGGCGAGGCCGGCGAATTCGCGGGCGACGGAGGGGGTGATGATGTCGCCGCTCTCCCAGAAGCCGCCTTCGTCGAGCGCGGCGTTCAGGAACTCCTCGGCGGCGGTGGCGCGGACCGGGGTGGGCGCGGCGGAGCCGATGCCGGTGCGCACCGTGCGCGTCCGGGGGTGCAGGGCGATCGAGAAGGCGCAGACGGCGATGACCATGGCGTTGCGGGTGCCGACCTTGGAGAACTGCTGCGGGCCGTCCGCCTTCGCGACGTGCACGGCGCGGATGAGTTCGTCGGGGGCGAGCGCGTTCCGTTTGACGCCGGTGTAGAACGCGTCGATCGGGATCATCCGGGTGCCGCGCACCGACACCGCCTCGACCTCCGCGCCCGCGGCGAGCAGCGCCGGGTGCGCGTCCCCGGCCGGTGAGGCGGTGCCGAGGTTGCCGCCGACGCCGCCCCGGTTGCGGATCTGCGGGGAGGCGACGGTGTGCGCGGCGAGGGCCAGTCCGGGCAGCTCGGTCCGCAGGTGTTCCATGATCGCGCTGTACGGCACCGAGGCGCCGAGGCGTACGGTCCGCTCGCCGACCTCCCACCGGGAGAGTTCGCCGATCCGGCTCAGGTCGAGGAGGTGGTCCGGGCGGCGGTGGTCGAAGTTGATCTCGACCATGACGTCCGTGCCGCCCGCCAGCGGGACGGCCGCCGGGTGCTCGGCCTTGGCGGCGAGCGCGTCCTCCCAGGCGGCGGGTCGAAGGAAGTCCATGAGTGGCTCTCTTCTCGATGGGCTGCGCAGGGTGGAGGGGCCCCGTGGGGCCGGGGAGCGGTCGCTCTTCATCAGTTGTTGACGCAGGGTGTCCTTCAGTACACAAGCCGTGCTCCAACCGGTGCAGTCACCGAAACAATGAAGGAGTTGGCTGGTCTCCTCGCTCGTCTTGTAGATTCGAACGAATGGTGAGGGTCGGAAACCTCGCCGCAATTCACAGGACTCCTGGACCATCACTGGGCTCCTGGACCTTCACCGGGGCCCTGGACCTACGGAAAAAACAGATCGGCGGCAACGAGATGCGGCTGCGCGCACTGCTGGACACGGACGCGCTGGGGCTGCGGCTGCTCGGCGGCGAGGACGAGCTGGACCGTCCGGTCCGGGGCGTCATGACGACGGACCTGCGCGACCCCAGCCGCTACCTCTCCGGCGGCGAGGTCGTGCTCACCGGACTGGCGTGGCGCCGGGACGCAGCGGACTCCGAGCCTTTCGTGCGGATACTCGCCCAGGCCGGGGTCAGCGCACTGGCGGCGGGCGAGGCGGAGCTCGGACCCATACCCGGCGACCTGGTCGAGGCCTGTCTGCGCCACCGCATGCCGCTCTTCGCGGTGAACGAGACGGTTGCCTTCGCGACGATCACCGAACACGTCGTACGGCAGGTGTCGGGCGAGCGCGCCGGAGACCTGGCCGCCGTCGTGGACCGGCACCGCAGGCTGATGACCTCCGGCCCGGCGGGCGGCGGCCCCGAGGTCGTACTGGACCTGCTCGCCGGGGATCTGTCCCTGTCGGCGTGGGTGCTCTCGCCCACCGGACGCCGGATCGCCGACGCGGGGAAACCGCTGCCCGGCCCGGTCGCGACGGCTCTCGCGGGCCGTCACCTGGCGGCGGCCAGGACCGGTCGCCGGGGTCCGCACGCGACCTCGGTGGACGGCACCACGTACGCGCTCTTCCCGATCCGGAACACCGGCCGGAGCGCCGTGCCCGACCCGCAGGACCCACGCGGGTCCACCCTCTCGGAGTGGCTCCTCGCGGTGGAGGCCGACCCGGGCGACTGGCCCGAGGCTCGGCTGGACCTGCTCCAGGGGGTCACCCAGTTGATCGCCGTGGAGCGCGACCGGCGCGACGCCGCGCGCACGGTGCGTCGGCGGCTGGCCCAGGAGGTGCTGGAGCTCGTGCAGACCGGCGCCGCCCCGGCCGAGATCGCGGCCCGGCTGCGGGTGGCGGCACCGGTGCTGCTGCCCGGCCTCGGTACCGCACCGCACTGGCAGGTCGTGGTGGCACGGGTGGAGTGGGAGGCGGCCCCGGAAGGCGGCTCCCCCGTCCGCAGCGGCGCACAGGACCACGCGGGGGGGCCGGTGGCCCAGGCGCTGCTGGAGGAGATCCTGGTCGATCCGGCGGTCACCGGGCCGGATTCGGCCGACCGGATAGCGGTGGCGTACACGGAGGACGAGGCCATCGCGCTCGTACCGCTGCCGGCGGTCGCCCCGCCCGGGCAGGCACCCGGCGAGGGGCCCGGGAACGACGGCTCCGCCTACGGGGCGGACCCCGCTCTGCGCGCGAGCACCCTGCTGGACGCGGTGCGCGAGCCGCTCTCGGCGGGACTCGCGGACGACGGCCGGCTCACGCTGGGCGTCAGCGCGGCCGTCCACTCGGCCGAAGGGCTGCACGGCGCACTGGAGGAGGCCCGGCACGCCCGCCGGGTCGCGGCGGCCCGACCGGGCCGGGTCTGCGCGGCGGGCCACGACGAGCTGGCCTCGCACGTACTGCTGCTGCCGTTCGTCCCGGACGACGTACGACGGGCCTTCACCGCGCGGCTGCTGGACCCGCTGCGGAGCTACGACGAACGCCACCGCGCCGAGCTGATCCCGACGCTGGAGGCGTTCCTGGAGTGCGACGGTTCCTGGACCCGCTGCGCGACCCGCCTCCACCTGCACGTCAACACGCTGCGCTACCGCGTCGGGCGTATCGAGCAGTTGACGGGTCGCGACCTCGCCCGGCTGGAGGACAAGCTCGATTTCTTCCTCGCCCTGCGCATGAGCTGACCTTCCTCGTCCGGCCGGGCACCGCCCGGGCGCGACAAGGCCGACACTCGTTTGTGAAATCTTTCACCTGAACCTGGCCCGCCCTCTTGGCCGGGCTGCCGATCCGTGCTGAGATGCGCCCACACTCAACAGCTCAATGGCGCGCTCGGGGAGGCAATGTGGCGTACACCGCCATGTCTGGGTCCGGAACGACAGCCGATGACGAACCTCCTCTCCTGACCGCGGTGTGGCGGTTGCGCTCCCGCGCCTGTTGGACGGACGCCGCAGCCCTGCTCGGCCCGAGCGCCGCGACCGACCCGGTCGCGGCCCTCCAGCGCACCACGCTGCTGACCGAGCGCTGCCTCTACACGACCGAGGGCTGGACCGAGGCGGAGGAAGCCCTGCGGACGGCCGAGGCGCTCGCCAAGGACAACGCCGAGCGGGGAGCCGCGGCCTGCGAGCGCGGCTACCTCGCGTACGCCTCCACCCTGCTCGGCATCCGCGACCGCGCCGACGAGGCGTCCGTGGCGCTGAGCCGCGCGGCGGCCCTGCTCGCCCCGGACGCACCGGGCCGGCCCCTGCTGGACTTCCGGCGCGGGCTGATCGCGCAGAACATCGCCCGGGCGCCCGACTCCGCGCGGACCGCCTTCCGCCGGGCGCACACGGGTGCCACCGCCCAGGGGGACGCGTTACTGCTCTCCTTCACCTGGCGCCACCTGGCGTCCCTGGCCCTGAGCGAGGGGGATCTGCCGCAGGCACGCCACGGGTTCGCGGAGTCGCTGCGGATACGGGAGGAGCTGGGCTATCTCGTCGGCACGGCACCCGCGCTGATCTCCCTCGCCGAGACCGAGACGGAACCGGTGGCCACCCGGCTGCGCGCCGAGGCGGGCCGCCTCTTCCGGCTGCTGGGCGGTGTACCCACCTGGCTCGCCCCGCTGCTCGACGAGCCGCCGGAGCCGCAGGTCGCCGCGGCGAACTGAGCCCGGCCCGGGTCCGCGTGCGCCCGGCCCCCGCCCCGGGCGCACGCGCACGCGTGCCCCGGAGGCCGCCCGAGCCGCTTTCAGGCGTCCGCCGGGCTCCGGTAGTGCTCCGCCACCAGGGCCCGCACGGCCGTCAGGTCACGATCGCTCAGCGCGTCCAGCAGTGCGGTGTGCTGCGCCGCGTCGGCCCGCAGGCTCGCGGGCCGGCCCGGCGCGGTCCCCGGAAGCGGTCCGGGACAGCGACGGTGGAGGTCGTCGGCGAGGGCCACCAACTGGGCGTTCTGGGCGAACCCGAGCACCGCCCGGTGGAAGGCGCGGTCGCTCTCCGTGTAGGCCGAGCGGTCGCCGGTCGCCGCCGCCGCGACCGTGGCCTCCGCCAGCGGGCGCAGCGTCGCCCAGCGGCAGGCCGGCACGGTCCGGGCGAGCCGCAGCACGACGGGTGCCTCCATCAGCGCACGGACCTCGGCCAGCTCGGCCAGTTCGCGCGGGCCGCGCTCGACGATGCGGAAGCCCCGGTTCGGGACGACCTCCACCGCCCCCTCGGCGGCCAGCCGCTGCATCGCCTCGCGCACCGGGGTGGCGGACACCCCGAAGCTCGCGCCGAGCGCGGGGGCGGAGTACACGTGCCCCGGGACGAGCTCCCCCGAGGCCAGGGCGTCCCGCAGGGCGTCCAGGATCTGCCCGCGTACGGAATACCGGTGGACGGGAGGGGTCACGGCGGCCTCGCCGTGGGTGTGGTCGCCCCGCGCCGAGCCGTGCCCCGCCTGCGCGGGCACCCGGGGGGCCGTACCGGCTCCGGACGCTTCGAACGCCCCGGAAGCACCGGGACGCACCGCCGGGTACGCGGAGTACGCCGGCGCGTCCTGCCGCGTTCTGCCCTGCTCCACCGGTCCTCCTCGCACCCGTCCCGCCCCGACCGCGTCGTCCCTCTCGGACGGCGCCACCCGTGCACGATAGGCGCAGGAGCCCGAGGTCCACACGTCGATCACGTCGGGTAAGGTAAGCCTTGCCTGCCAGCGCTCGCGATTCGGTGGTCCCGCATGACCGTTCCCCCGGTGCCCGTAGGCACCGCCGCACCGGCCTCCCCGGTGGCCTCCGCGTACGCGCGCCTCGCCGAGGTCTTCCCCGGGCTGCGCACCGACGTACTCGACCGGACGGCACCACTGCCCTCCGGCTCCGGCTGGGTGCGCACCGACGCGCTCGCCTCGGGCGGCGCGGTGGTCGACACCTTCCTGGAGTGGGACGAGGCACAGATCCTGCGCGACTACCAGCAGCGGGCCCGCCCGGACGTGGTGGCCAGCTTCGGGCTCCACCGGTACGCCTGGCCCGCCTGCCTGCTGGTGACCCTGCCGTGGTTCCTGCACCGGAGGGTGCCGCGGGTCCCGGTCGAGGACGTGGCGTTCCAGCGGGCACTGGGCCACTTCGCCGTCCGCGTACCGGAATTCGCCTGCCTGCCCGACGACCCGGCGGCCTCGCACCCCGACGCGCGCGTCGTGCCGGACGAAGCGGCGCTCCGGGCCGAGGTGCTGGCCTCCGTCGCCGCCCACATGGGCCCGGTCCTGGAGGGCTTCGGACCGCGCATGCGGCGCGGGAAGCGGGCGCTGTGGGGCATGGCGACGGACGAGATCGTCGAGGGCCTCTGGTACATCGCCCATCTGCTGGGCGAGGAGACCCGGGCGATGACCGAGCTGGAACGCCTGCTCCCGGGCGCCACCAAGCCCTACGTCGGGGCGGCCGGCTTCCGCGAACTGACCGGCCCGGGCGGCGAGTCGCTGCCGACCCGCGACCGCGCGAGCTGCTGTCTCTTCTACACGCTGCGCCCCGAGGACACCTGCGTGACCTGCCCGCGCACGTGCGACAGCGACCGCGTGAAGAGGCTCGCCACGGCCCCCTGATCGACACCACCCGCACGAGGGAGTCCCTCTCGAATGCAACTCCTCGATATCGTGCGGCAGTTCGACCAAAATGGGGTCACCTGTACGTTCCAGGCCCCCCGAAGGCGTGCTCTTGCCCCGAATCCGCTTGGAACGGGCGGAAGTTCCGTCACGATGGCGTCCGAAAACGCCCTACGTGACCCGAGGAACCGCGCATGAGACTCACCGACATGTCGCTCGACTGGCTGCTTCCGGGCGCCGTACTGCTCGTGGGAGTCCTGGCGGCGGTGACGGTGGTCGCACGCGGCAAGCGTGCGGCCGGCAAGGCCTCGGCCGACGACACCTGGGAACGCAGCGAGGACCGCCGCAGGCGCAAGGAAGCCCTCTACGCGACGGCCTCCTACCTCCTGCTGTTCTGCTGCGCGGCCGTCGCCGCCGCGCTGTCCTTCCACGGCCTCGTCGGCTTCGGCCAGCAGAACCTCGGCCTCGGCGGAGGCTGGGAGTACCTCGTCCCGTTCGGTCTCGACGGTGCGGCCATGTTCTGTTCCGTGCTGGCCGTACGGGAGGCGAGCCACGGAGACGCGGCGCTCGGATCGCGGCTGCTGGTGTGGACGTTCGCAGGGGCGGCGGCCTGGTTCAACTGGGTCCACGCCCCGCGCGGCCTCGGCCACGCGGGCGCACCGCAGTTCTTCGCGGGGATGTCACTCTCGGCGGCCGTGCTCTTCGACCGCGCGCTGAAGCAGACCCGCAGGGCCGCACTCCGCGAACAGGGCCTGGTTCCCCGGCCGTTGCCGCAGATCCGGATCGTCCGCTGGCTGCGCGCCCCGCGGGAGACCTTCGACGCGTGGTCGTTGATGCTCCTCGAAGGTGTGCGCACCCTGGACGAGGCGGTGGACGAGGTGCGCGAGGACCGCCGCGAGCAGGAGCAGGACCGCCTGCGCAGGCGGGGCCAGGAGAAGCTGGACCGAGCCCACATCAAGGCGCTCAACAGGCAGAACCGCGCCTGGAACAGGGGCCGGAACGGCCGCCAGGTGGAGGCTCCGGCCCTGCCCCCCTCGCCGGTCCCGGAGCGGCCCGCCGTGGAATCCGCCACGACGGAACCGGGCCAACTGCCGCTGCGGCCCCGGCCACCGTTGCAGGCCGTCAGCGGCTCGCAGCGGACGGCGGGCGAAGCCGCCGGCGCGAGGAACGGCACGCCGGGCTCCGGTCCCGGCGGCGAGCCGCTGGTCGACCTCACCGCCGAGGACGACACCCAGGCCCTGCCGCGTCTCGACTCCCTGGAGCGCAAACTCAAGGACCTTGAGCAGCAGTTCGGCTGAGTGCACCCGGCGGCCTCAACCGGCCACCTCGAACCAGACCACCTTGCCCAGCGCCTGCTTCTCCACCCCCCAGGCGTCCGCGAGGCTCCGCACCAGGATCAGCCCCCGGCCGTGCGTACCGTCGTCGGCGTTCGGTACGTACGACCGGGGCATGCCCGACGCGAAGTCACGCACCTCCACCCTGACCTTCGCCCCCTGGACCGTGGCCGTGACGGCCGCACCGTTGCGGGTGTGGATCAGCGCGTTGGTCAGCAGTTCGCTCAACAGCAGTTCCGCGGTCTCCACGGCCTCGGTGCCGATCCGGGGCCGGAGGAAGTCCCGGAGATCACGCCGGACCTTTCCGACCGCGGAGCTGTCCGTGTGTCCGAGGCGGCGGTACAGACACTCGCCCTGCCCCTCTCCCCCGCCGGGGGGCCGTCCACCGCTTCCGCGGTGCCCGGCCTTGTCGTGACGTTCCATCATGTCCCCCGACCGCACGCCGAATCAGCCTCCTTCTGCCTCGATCCCTCGAACGCCCTCACGCAATGCATGCCCCGTCACCGCACGATCACGCTTGGTCGCGCACGGCGGCTCCGACGGGCGACGCCCTGGGTTAACTTCCTGAAAACTTCCCGGAGTTACCGTTGACGCGGAGGGATCTACGCGCGTCATCATAGGGCCCATGCGAATCCCCCCACGGGTCATCACGCTCGGCGGCACCGCCGCCCTCCTGTCCGCGCTCCTCGTCGGCGCCCCGGCGTCGGCCGCCGTCACGGACCCCTCCCCCACCTCCACCGCGGCGTACGCCTCCTCCCCGGCGTACGCCGCCTCCGCCCCCTACGCACTGCTCTCCGCCGCCTCGGTCGGCAGCATCTGCTACTCCGCCCTCCCGTCCCAGGCGCACGACACGCTCGATCTCATCGACGCCGGAGGCCCCTTCCCCTACTCGCAGGACGGCGTGGTGTTCCAGAACCGCGAGGGCGTCCTGCCCGCCAAGGCCACCGGCTACTACCACGAGTACACGGTGGTCACGCCGGGTTCCTCGACCAGGGGCGCCCGGCGGATCGTCACCGGTTCGGCGGTGCAGGACTACTACACCGCCGACCACTACGTGACCTTCGACCTCGTCGACCACGGCTGCTGACGGGTCACTCCCACCACGACATCCGGTTCCGCCCGCGCCGCCGCCCCCCACCGGCGGCGCGGGCCCGACCGGGTCCGCGTCCCCCGTGGTGCCCGACGGGTCACGGCCGAGGGACGTTGCGCAGGTTGGAGCGGGCCATCTGGAGCATCCGGCCCACCCCTCCGTCCAGCACGATCTTCCCGGCGGAGAGTGCGAAGCCGGTCACCATGTCGGCGCTGATCTTCGGCGGGATGGACAGGGCGTTCGGATCGGTGACGATGTCCACCAGCGCCGGCCCCTTGTGCCTGAAGGCGTCCCGCAGGGCGCTCTCCAGCTGCTTCGGCTTCTCCACCCGGACGCCGTAGGCACCGGCCGCACGCGCCACCGCGGCGAAGTCCGGGTTCTTGTTGGTCGTGCCGAACGAGGGCAGTCCGGCGACCAGCATCTCCAACTCCACCATGCCGAGGGAGGAGTTGTTGAACAGGACGACCTTGATCGGCAGGTCGTACTGGACGAGAGTGAGGAAGTCGCCCATCAGCATGGAGAATCCGCCGTCGCCGGACATCGAGACGACCTGGCGGTTGCGATCGGTGAACTGTGCGCCGATCGCCTGGGGCAGGGCGTTGGCCATCGAGCCGTGGCTGAACGAACCGATCACCCGCCGCCTGCCGTTGGGCGTCAGATAGCGTGCCGCCCAGACGTTGCACATGCCCGTGTCGACGGTGAACACCGCGTCCTCGTCGGCGATCTCGTCCAGGACCGAGGCCACGTACTCCGGGTGGATCGGCACGTGCTTCTCGACCTTGCGGGTGTACGCCTTGACCACGCCCTCCAGCGCGTCGGCGTGCTTCTTCAGCATCCGGTCGAGGAACTTGCGGTCGCTCTTCGGCTTGACCCTCGGCGTGAGGCAGCGCAGTGTCTCGCGCACGTCGCCCCAGACGGCGAGATCGAGTTTGGAACGCCGTCCCAGCCGTTCCGGACGGACGTCGACCTGGACGATCTTCACGTCGGTCGGCAGGAAGGCGTTGTACGGGAAGTCGGTGCCGAGCAGGATCAGCAGATCGCACTCGTTGGTCGCCTCGTACGCGGCGCCGTAGCCGAGCAGTCCGCTCATCCCGACGTCGAACGGGTTGTCGTACTGGATCCATTCCTTGCCGCGCAGCGCGTGGCCGACCGGCGACTTCACCTTCTCGGCGAACTCCATCACCTCGGCGTGCGCGCCCGCCGTGCCGCTGCCGCAGAACAGCGTGACCCGCTTGGCCTCGTCGACCATCCGGCAGAGCTTGTCGATCTCCTCGTCGCCCGGGCGGACCGTGGGCCGTGAGGTGATCAGAGCGTGCTCGACCGACTTCTCGGGCGCCGGCTGGGAGGCGACGTCACCGGGCATGGAGACGACGCTGACGCCTCCCCGGCCGATGGCGTGCTGGATCGCCGTCTGGAGGAGGCGCGGCATCTGCTGCGGGTTGGAGATCATCTCGTTGTAGTGGCTGCACTCCTGGAAGAGCAGCTCCGGATGGGTCTCCTGGAAGAAGCCGAGTCCGATCTCGCCCGAGGGAATGTGCGAGGCGAGGGCGAGCACCGGCGCCATGGAACGGTGGGCGTCGTACAGTCCGTTGATCAGGTGGAGGTTGCCGGGGCCGCAGGAGCCTGCGCAGGCCGCGAGGTCACCGGTGATCTGCGCTTCGGCGCCTGCCGCGAAAGCCGCGGTCTCCTCGTGCCGGACCTGGATCCACTCGATGCCCTTGTGACGCCGGATGGCGTCGACGACCGGGTTCAGGCTGTCGCCGACGACGCCGTACATCCGCTTCACTCCCGCCCGTACGAGAATGTCGACGAACTGCTCCGACACGTTCTGCTTGGCCATGGGAATGCGCCCTCTCTGCCCGTGCTCCGTGCACGCTCGGCTGTCCGGACTCCGGAACCCGAAACTCCCGAACCCCGGGGAATCGCAGCCGGACGGTCTCCGCAGTCCATCAACCCACGGCGGGCGCGGTTACGCCTCCCAGACCGCGGCGGCCGTACGGTCCTCGGCGTGTCCCTCGACACGGATCTGGAGATCCGCCAGGAATTCGGCGAGGCCGGGTGCGCCTTCGGGAGCCCAGCGCGCGGCGAGTTCCCCCGCGAGCGCCGGCTCTGCGCGCATCGGGCCGGCGAGCCCGGGGGAACAGAGCAGCAGCGTGTCACCCGAACGGGCCACGGAGGCCCGGAACCTGAAAGGTTCGGACGGTGGAGGCACCGGGTCCTCGATGTACGGTCCCGGGGGCGTCACGATCTGGAGGTCCAGCGTCAGCCGGTCCTCGGCGGGGCCGGGCGTGCCCGTGGCGACCGGCTCGCGCGGCGGCGAGCCGAAGCCGACGACCGCCTCACCGGTGGCCGCCCCGCCCTCCGGGAGAGCGGGTTCGAGGTCCTGCCAGACGCCGTCGCGGAGCCGGAAGAGGCCTCCGCCGCCGACGCCGAAGAAGACCCGGGTGCGGCACCGCGGATCGGCGGACAGCAGCAGGCAGCGCAGTTCGACGAAATGGTCCCGCGGGTCCAGCCCCAGTTCGGTGGCGCGGGACCGGAGCTTGCCGTAGGTACGGTCGGTGAGCCGGTGGAGTCCGGACTTCAGGTCGCCCCGGCGTCCGGCCCGGATGTCCTCGGAGAGCCGTGCGTGGCTGCGGCCCACCGCGCCGCCGATCCAACGGCAGGCATCCGCCGCCGCGAGGTGCGCCCCTTCCGCGCCCCGGGTTCCCCGGGCGACTGCGACGAGGACGAGGCCGCCCTCGCCGCTGCCGAACCGGGCGGTGAGCAGCGCGTCGCTCCGGGGTTCGCCGCGGAAGCGGGCCGCGTCGCCGCGCACGGAGACGGTGCGGAGCGTGTACGTGCCGTACCGGGCGCCGTCGAGGACGGTGTCGGGAACGAGTCCGTCGAGGTTGAGCGGGGTGGTGGCCGGCAGGGTGGCGGGCTCGGCCTCGAAGGCCGGCGAGCGCTCCCCGAGGTGTCCGGGAGCGGCGGGTCGGCGTCCGGTGACCGGGTGCGGCGCATCCGCATCATGCGGGGCGGGGCCCTTTGCATGCCTGCCACCGGCCGTGTCGGTCCGGCTCTCCCCCGAGGCGGGCTCCGGCTCCGGCTCCGGGGGGACGGGCACGGCGAAGGTGCGGAGTTCCGGCGGCCCGGCGGGCGCCTCCCACGGTGCCGCGAACCGGACGGCTCCGGGCGGCGGCACGGTGCGCGGCGCGGGCGGGCGCTGCGGCGGCGGTCCCGGCACCGGCGGGGGCGGCTGGGACGGGCGGGACCCGGACGGGCGCGGCTGCGGCGCGGGTGACACCGCGCGCGGCCAGGCGTCCGTGATCACGGTGTCCTCGTGGTCCTGGTCCGCGAGGAGCGCCTCCTCGTCGTCGGTCCCGGGCCGGGGCACGGCGGCCCGGAAGCCGGTCCGGGGATCCGTCTCCCCGTCGAGGTCCGCGTCGGCGTGCGGCGCGTACGGACCCGCGTCGGCGTACGGGCCGGCCGCCGGGTCGTCGCCGTACGCTCCCGCGCCCGGCCGGCCGTCGAGCGGGCCCGGCGGCGCCGGCGAACTCACCGCGTCCGCGGCGGAGTCGAAGCGGTCGTCCAGACTGTCCCGCACGGCGGCGGGTCCGGTGTCCGGCGCGGCCCCGTCGTAGAGCTTGCGCCACCACTCGTCCTCGTGGGCGGTGGGGTTCTCCCCCTGCTGACTCATGCCCTCATTGTCCACCGGGAACGGCGGACCAAACCGGGTCGCCGCGGAAAAAGGTGACCGGAGTGGGCCCGCCGGGCTGCCCCACCCCCCACAGGAAGGGCGCCCGGCGTGCCGGTCCCGGTGGGCCGGGGCGGCTGTACCGGGCACGTGCGATGCGCACGTGGAACAGCCCCGGGCGAGGCCACCTTGGCAGGGAGGCCACCGGTACGGGGATGATGGGCGCGGCGGGTTTGCGCCGTGGCCGTTTCCCGCCACGGCGGATCGGCCGGTGCAGGTGATGCGTGATTCGCGACGCACGGGGAGGGTCCGAGGAGAATGCTGAGTGCCATAGGTCTCGACGAACGACAGGAAGCCGCCTATCGCGCGCTGGTCGCCTTGGGGGCGGCCGAACTCCCGCATCTCGCGCACCGTTTGGGACTGCCGGAGGCGGAGACCGAGCGGACCCTGCGCCGACTGGAACAGCAAGGGCTCGCCGCACAGTCGTCGGCCCGCTCCGACCGGTGGGTGGCGGCGCCGCCGGGCGTCGCGCTGGGCGCTCTGCTGATCCAGCAGCGGCACGAACTGGATCAGGCGGAGCTGGCGTCGGCGCTGCTGGCGGCCGAGTACCGCGCCGAGGCGAGCGAACCGACCGTGCACGATCTGGTGGAGGTGGTGACCGGGGCGAGCGCGGTGGCCCAGCGCTTCCACCAGTTGCAGCTGGGCGCGGTCTTCGAGGTCTGCGCGCTGGTGACCGGGAAACCGATCGCGGTGAGCGGCATGGACAACGAGTCCGAGGAACGGGCAGCGTCGCGCGGGGTGTCGTTCCGCGTGATCATCGAGCGGGAGATGCTGTCACTGCCGCAGGGCATCGTGGAGATCTCGACCGCACTGGGCCGGGACGAACAGTGCCGGGTGGTGGAGCGGGTGCCGACGAAACTGGTGGTCGCGGACCGCGCATTGGCCATGGTGCCGTTGACCGGCCGGAACGCCGAGCCCGCGGCCCTGGTCGTCCACGCGAGCGGACTACTGGAGTCGCTGATGGGCCTGTTCGAGGCCGTCTGGCGCGAGGCGGTGCCGCTCCGGCTGGGTGAGCAGGGATGTCTGAAGGAGGGCGAGAACGGCCCCGACTCCACCGATCTGGAGATCCTGTCGTTGCTGCTCGCGGGCCTGACGGACGCGAGTGTCGCCAAACAGTTGGAGCTGGGGCTGCGGACCGTTCAGCGCCGGGTGAAGGGGCTCATGGAGCTGACGGGCGTGTCGACCAGGCTCCAGCTCGGCTGGCACGCGTACGAGCGCGGGTGGGTGGCCCGCGTCCACCCCCGGCCCTGACCCCGGCCACGGCCCCACCCCGGCCTTGATCCCGGCCCTGGTCCCGGCCCTGGTCCCGGCCACGGCCCGCTCGGGCCGGGTTCGGGACGGCGGCCGCCGTCCCGGGACCGGGCACGCCCCTTGGGACCTGCGCTGACGCGCGGGAACGCGGGGCCTTTGGCAGTCTGGGCGAATGAGTGTGTGGCAGCTCGTCGCCGTGGGCCTGGTGATGCTGCTCGGGCTGGTCGGGGTTCTGGTCCCCGGTGTACCGGGCCAGGCGATCGTCTGGGCCGCCGTGCTGTGGTGGGCCCTGACCGACGTGTCGCCGCTCGCCTGGGGGGTGCTGATCGGGTCGACGGCCGTCCTGCTGCTGAACCAGGCGCTGAAGCCGTTGCTGCCGCCCCGCCGGCCGAGGGAGTCGGGGGCACCGCGCCGGACCCTGCTCATCGGCGGGCTGTCCGCCATCGGGGGGTTCTTCGTGCTGCCGGTGGTGGGCGGTGCCCTCGGTTACGTCGGCGGTGTCTACGGCGTCGAGCGGCTGCGGCTGGGGTCCCGGAGCGCCGGCCGGGCCTCGGTCAGGTCGGTGATGCGGGCCACGGGTTACGCGCTGCTGGTGGAGCTGTACGCGTGTCTGCTGGTGGTCGGGGCGTGGCTGGGCGCGGTCGTCCTGGGCTGAACCGCCCCGGACCGCCCGCGCCCGCCCGCCCGCGCCGGTTCACTCGCGGCGCCAGCCCTCCGCCTCCACCGTGTCGGTGTCCCCCTCGGCGAGCCTGCCGAACAGCCGGAGCACGTCCTCGGTGGTGGCCTTCTCGATCACGCCGGGGACGAGCGTGTCGTCCTCCACGTTCTCCCAGAGCAGCAGCCCTCCCGCGTAGGCGGTCAGCGACCAGCCGGAGTCGTGGGTGAGCGAGATGTCCGGGTTCTCGCGGTCGCTCTCGCCGAGGGAGGCCACGGCCGCCCGTACGGCGTCGGCGTCGGGCTCCTCGACCGGAGTGCCCGTGATGTCGTACATGAAATAGGTCATGCCACTCATTAGCTCATCACGTCCGCCGGACCGGGGCACCGGCC